>JBAYMQ010000001.1:0-14795 GCA_041663465.1 Candidatus Omnitrophota bacterium
GCAATTGGAATTAGCGCTGCAAGGCAAAGAATATCACGGAATTCAGGTGCGTCAGAGCACAGGCAAGCGGATCATCACCGAGGTGATCCCTGTATTTAATGAACGGATGTGCGCCCCTTGCCACGGCGCCGAAGATAAGGTTTTGGGAGTTGTCCGGCTGGGATTGGATTGGGAATATATCGGCAAGAATATTAAAGCCGCGCGGGACTGGAACGTGTTATTGTCTCTAATAGGTTTAGTGATGATGTCGTTATTGATCGCAGGCTTCTTTTTAAAATTTATTGTTTTCCCCATCCGGTATCTGGAAACAGGCATGGAAAAGGTTTCCCGAGGCGACCTGGGAATGTCTCTCGCGGTGCGTTCAACGGATGAGATCGGTGAGCTTACGGGTTTATTTAATAAAATGACCATGGACCTGAAAACATTAGTCGAGAAAGAAGAGAAGAAGGCGCAAGAAGTGGTTTTGTTGAATCAGGATCTGACCGGTCAGATATCTTTGCGCAATGAACTGGAAAAGAATTTGATAGAATCCCGGCAGCGCCTTGAAGATATAATCGATTTTTTACCCGACGCGACGTTTGTAATCGATAAGGAGAGTAAGATCATAGCGTGGAATAAGGCAATGGAGGTTATGAGCGGCCGCAGCGCCGGTGATATGACGGGTAAAAGCGATTTCGAATACGCGCTGCCGTTTTATGGCGTAAGGCGTCCCGTGCTCATCGATATCGCGCTCGATCCTTCAAATAATGAAAAGCAGGAAAATTATCCCCGCGTTCAGAAATACGATAAAACCGTCGCCGGGGAAATATTCGCTCCCTTGATGAATGATGGCAAAGGTTTGCATTTGTGGGCTATCGCTACTCCCCTTTGGGATCCCAAAGGCGCTATTGTCGGCGCTATAGAATCCGTGCGCGACATCACGGCCCGTAAAGTGGTCGAGGCCGGTTTGGAAAAAGAGAAGGCGTTCATAGATTCAGCGATCAATAGCCTCCCAGGTATTTTTTATCTTTTCGACAAGAACGGCCGGTTTGTCCGATGGAACAGGGATTTTGAAGTCGTCAGCGGTTATTCAGCGGATGAGATGGCGAGTATGACCGTTTTCGATTTTTTCGCTCCGGACGAGAAAGAGCTGATAGCAAGGGAGATAGATCAGGTTTTTCTCGGAGGCCGGATGGGCGTGGAAGCGCGCCTGCTTTCAAAAGATGGAAGAAGAACGCCGTTTGTTTTTACCGGATTCCTTTTTACCCTGGACGGCCGGCAGTATCTTGTCGGTATGGCCATAGACATTACCGCCCGTAAAGAGGCCGAGGATAAATTGCGCGAGAGCGAAGCGTTGTTAGCCAACGCGCTTAAGATCGCGCATCTTGGCCCTTGGGAATTTGACGCGAAAAGCGATCTTTTTACTTTTAACGATCATTTTTACGCGTTATTCCGGACCAGTGCCGAACAGGAAGGCGGATATACAATGTCATCGGCGGAATACGCCAAAAGGTTTGTACATCCCGAAGACGTCCGGATCGTGACACAGGAAGTCAGGGAAGCGGTGGAAGCCTCCCCGGATGTGGTCAGCCGGAGTGCGGAACACCGGGTCATTTATAGAGACGGCAAGACAGGATACATCTCCGTGCTTTATTTCATAACCAGGGATAAGGACGGCAAGGTTGTCAAGACTCGCGGCGTGAACCAGGATATTACCGATCGCAAGCGCTCCGAGAATGACCTGAAACTGGCATACGAGCAGCTTAAAGAGGCTCAGGCGCAGCTTGTGCAATCCGCCAAGATGGCTTCCGTAGGTTTGTTGGCCGGAGGCGTGGCGCATGAAATTAATAATCCCTTGACCGGCATTCTCAACAATGTGCATTTGATCAAGTTGATGGCGGAGCAGAAAAAGGATTTTGATCTGAATGATTTCAAGGAATTGCTGGACGCCATAGAAGAATCATCTGTGCGATGCACCAGGATCACCCGTTCTCTTCTGGATTTTTCCCGCGTGTCGAAGGAGAACAGGCAGGATATTGATCTAAACGCGGAGATCGAGAAAACTGTCGGAGTGATAGAGCACGAAATGAAGTTAAATAATATCGCGATCCGCAGGGAACTGGATCCTTCCCTGCCCGCGGTTAACGGGGATATTCAGCTTATTCAGCAGGTCATTCTGGATATCATTTCCAACGCCAAGTGGGCGATACAAAACAAAAAGGATGAGCAGGACGGCGTGATCACGATCAAGACCGAGTATGACCCTTGGTACCGGCGCGTATATTTGTTCATTTTTGATACAGGCATCGGCATAGAAAAAGCCGACCTGGGCAGGATATTCGAACCGTTCTTTACGACAAAACCTGTAGGGCAGGGTACAGGATTAGGGCTGGCTATTGTGTATAATATTATTAAAGATCATAATGGAACGATAGAAGTGCAGAGCGAGTCCGGTCAAGGCACGCGTTTTAAAATAACATTGCCCGTGGTATTGGCATAAAAAGCCCCGGGGATTCATACAACCGTCATGGAGGGAGAGCGATGTCCGGAGGAAAGATAAAAGTGTTAGTCGTTGACGATGAAAAAGGCATCCGTGATTTTTTTAAGAAATATCTTTCCTTGCTCGGATTGGAAGCAAGCGATGCCGAGAACGGGTATAAAGCGGTTGAACTTGTGCAGAGCCTGAAGTTCGATCTTTATTTTATTGACGTGCGGATGCCGGGTATGAACGGCCTGGAAACATTCCGCGCCATCAGGCAGATCCATCCCGACGCGATCGGCGTCATGATGACCGGTTACGCGGTGGAAGATATCCTTGACCAGGTGAAAAAAGACGGCGCGTATAATGTTCTTCATAAGCCATTCGATATAAGCGAGATAAAGAGCGCTGTCGACGCTGTCATGAGTATGAAGGTTGATAAGAATGACAGCGCGCCCATGCGTGTCCTGGTGGTGGACGATGACCCTATGATCCTTGAGTTGTTCGGTGATTTTTTAAAAAAGAAAAATATCGCGTTCGATCTGGCGCAGAACAAGGTTGAAACGGTCGCTTTATTGAAAGAAAAGAGCTTTGACCTTGTTTTTCTCGATCTGCTTTTTAAGGAATGTAACGGGGTCGATATCTATAAAGAGATCAAGGCGGTCAAACCGGAGACTTGCATTGTATTGATAACCGCTTATCCGAATCTCGCCAGGGAGATAGAAGGCAAGGTTGAAGTCGTGGGATGTTTGTTTAAACCGTTCGATATGGCGGATATTGTTCCCCATATCGATAAGGTAAAAACCAGGACAGTTTAGAATTTAGAAGATGTTTTGATCTGAAAAAAGTCGCCTCTGGTGGTGTTTTTGGATTCAATATCCCGCAGATAGGTAAATGTAATATTGACGGCCGGAAGGCGCATTAATATATCCCCGCCTATTGAGAACGATCCGCGTTTACTCCCGCTGACTTTTGTCCCGTTATTTTTCTGGCTCGAACTTCCCATCCAGTTGAAAGAAGGGCCCGCCTTGAACATTTTATTCAGCTGTATTCCGAGAAGACATTGGAGGTAGAGTTCGTTGCCGGGAGAGATCCTGGTGGCGCGGTTTTGCGTCCGGAAATAGTATTTTGCCGCCCCGTCTATGCTGAATTTTCCGAGCGCTTTATAGAGAAAAACAGTAGGTTTAATATCGTATTGGTTAGTTCCGTAGTTGACGGTTTTACCTGATTCATAATCCCCGTTGCGTAATTTTACGAATAGCGCCGGGAGTATATCCGCTTGTTTGACCGGAAGAAAATATCCCGCGCCCAGGTTTATATCGCCTATTCCGCCCGAAGACATGCGGTATAGGCCGCTGTGGACATGCCCGGAGGGTATAAACGCGGTCAGAAGCAGGTTGGGAGAATAGTAACAGTATCTGATCATCTCCTCGTTCTTGCGGTAATCATAGTCATTGTTATTGACTACTCCGTCCACGTTCGTTGTTTTATCCGCGGTATAGTAGGAGGAATAGGTCAGGATGTAGTGGCCTTTCGGCGCCCGGACGCCGTCATAGAAATTGACGGCAAGAGCGGAGGTTTGGCATATCGCCGGAATAAAGAGCGGTATAACAAGCTGGAATATTTTTTTACGCATTAAAAGTATTATAATTGAGTTATTTTCTGAACGCAATAAAATTCATTTTATATCTCTTTATAGTGGGGTATAATAAATTCCATGAACGGCGTTTCCGGCGGCTGGTGCGTTTATATATTGGAATGCAAGAACGGAGCGTTATATACAGGCGTGACCCGCGATATTGAGCGCCGGTATAAAGAGCATTTGAGGGGAAGCGCGCGCTATACAAGTTATAATCCGCCGGTTAAGTTATTGTATACGGAAGACTGCGTTGACAGGTCCGGAGCCCTTAAAAGGGAATACCAGATCAAATCATGGCCGCGGAGCAGGAAACTCTCGTTGATCGGCGGTATAAAGAGAGGAAAAGGTAAAGAATGAGCGTGGTTATTGTTGATAAATCTATTTGCCGCAAGGACGGGATCTGCGCGCGGGTGTGTCCTGTCGGCGTTATCACTATGGATGAACAGGGTTTTCCGATCCTTGCAGAGGGCGCGGAAGACAGGTGTATCAAGTGCGGCCATTGCGCGGCCGTATGTCCGCATATGGCTTTATCTTTGGGGTCAGATCCGCGGAGTGAGCGCCTGAAGCTGCCTGCGGGATGGAATTTGTCAATTTCTCAGGTTGAATATCTTTTAAAAGGCAGGCGGTCGATCCGGGTGTTTAAGGAAGACCCTGTTGAGCGCGCGGCGATAGAAGATATGATCGATATCGCCCGGTACGCTCCGTCAGGGATCAACCGGCAACCCGTTCGGTGGGTGGTGGTGCATGATACGGATAAAGTGCGGCAGATAGCCCGGGAGACCATCGCATGGATGAAGGCTTTGCTTAAGGAAGGATCCCCCATGGCGGCATCGTTCAAATTCGGGGATTTGGTCGCGGGATGGGAGAAGGGGAAGGATTTTATCTGCCGCCAGGCGCCGCATATGGTGTTAACGTACGCTTTAAATGATGATGTGACCGCGCCCGTCGCGTGCACGATCGCGGGCGCTTATTTTGAACTCGCGGCGTTACCTCATGGCGTTGGCACTTGCTGGGCAGGATACGCGCAGATGGCGTTGAACAGGTGGCCTGCCGCGCAAGAAATAGTCAATATATCTAAGAAATGCGGTTGTTTTAGCGCCTTCCTGGTTGGATACCCGCGTTTTAACTATGTCGGGATCCCGGCGCGTAATGACCCTAAGATCACATGGCGATAACTTTTGAAGTGAGGATCCGTTTTCTGGTCGAAGAGCCCGGTAAGGCGGATCTTTTGCGTTGCGCCCTCAGCAATATAGGCGTACCTATGGATCAAAGTATCGAAAAGCTGGAGCGGGGTACGACCGTTGTGTCCTTTTATGAGAATTCGCGCAGACGCGCGAATGCCTTTTCAGCGCGGATCCGGTCATTAAAGCTGAAAGGCGTCAGGGTTTCCATCGCGCGTTTACAAGACAGGGATTGGACGACCCGCTGGAAGAAATATTTTAAACCGTTCAACATCAGCCGGGATATACGCGTTGTGCCGCTGTGGATGAAGAACGCGAAGATCCCCGCCGGGTCGACCGCGGTCTATTTGGATACCACATTCGCTTTTGGTTCCGGGCTTCACGCGACCACGCGGATGATGGCGCGTTTTATGTACATGAAGGAGAAACATTGCGGCAGTTTTCTTGATATCGGCACAGGCTCCGGTATATTGGCGCTTATAGCTCGCGCGTACGGAACGCGGGATGTGTTCGCGATAGATATGGATCCGGTTTCGATCAAGACCGCGGAAAATAATTGTCTGCACAACAGGTGTAATTTTGAATATCTCAAGGCTGTTAAATTCGAGTCTTTTCGATCCCGCAAACAATTTGATTTTGTGGCGGCAAATCTGCTGACGGAAGACCTGCTACGGCTTCAAACGAAACTTATAGAAAAAGTGTCGCCCGGAGGTTATCTGGCAGTTTCCGGGATCTTTTATAAAAATTACGCTTATTTCAGGAAACATTTCGCGGGCGGCGCGTTTGTTTGCGCGGCCGCAGCCAGGGAAAAAGATTGGTGCGCGGTGCTTTTTAAAAAAAAGCGGCCGCGTAAAGCGTTATACGCTTGATTTTATCAAGTTTCTGTTGAATAATCATTTTTTTTATAGTATTATAAATCAGTATGCCACAGATAATATTCCAGACCCAGACTAAAAAATTCGCCGCTGAGTTCAATCAGTGTCTGACCGCGCAGATGATACAGAAAAGTCTCCCCTTTGCGGGGATGGTTAATCTGTGGGGAGACGAGATTTATATAGATATAGGCGTGCAGGCGTCAGATCTTCACGCGACCCTGGATGTGAATGTTTGCGATATCGGGTATCGCCATGAGGAAAAGCGTTTATGCATTTTTTTCGGAAAGACGCCTTCCAGCGTGACGGATAAACCTGTTCCGGCTTTCCCCGTTGTCGTTATCGGAAAGATATTGTGCCCGCCGGAGGAATTAAAGATCATTAAGGCCGGTGAGTCCATAAGGATCGCGGTCCAGGAAGATAGACCGCTGACGCCGGATCCTTCCTCCAGTTCCAGGAAGCTCACTCAGGCGGAGATCGATGCGTTGGTCAAGAAATTGTTGGCGGAGAAAGCTGCTAAGGCGTCAAAATAACCCGGTTGTAAAAAAGGCGTGAGCGACTATGATGCTTTTTCCCGATATAAAAACTCAGATTAAATCAATTGGTTTTCAGATGCTGCGCACGGAAAACGACGCGTATTTTGAGGTTGTTTTTCTTAAGCCCAAGCTGGAGGAATATGGGGCCGCGTTGAGCGGAATATTCGGCAAGATATCATGGCCGTCCGATAACCCTATCCCCGCGGATGTCAAGGCGGTGATCGCGCAGTACGGCAGTGTTATGGCCGGGCAGACCTTGTACGCTGTGCAGGAAGGGGAACATATTATGTTCGCGATGCTCTGGCCATGGGGGGACAGGGAGCATATAACTTTGAAAATTGGGGAAAAAAATAGGGGGCGTAATACTGTTAGACCGGGAGGGTTGAATGAAGCGTTTAATGTTGTTGCTGGCAGCGGTTGTATTTTTTTCACACTTTTTTTGTAAAGGAGCTTTAGCCGTGGATAATCCGATTATTGTGTTAGAAACAACGCAGGGAACGATGGAATTTAAGCTTAAAAATGATATCGCGCCGAAGGCGTGTGAGAATTTCGTGAAATTAGTCGAAAAAGGATATTACAACGGCTTGATCTTCCACCGGGTAATCAAACAGTTCATGATCCAGGGTGGTGATCCTACGGGCACAGGTATGGGCGGACAGTCCATTTGGGGTAAACCATTCGCGGATGAGTTCCGCGAGGATGTGAAGTTCGATAAAGCGGGCATTTTGGCGATGGCTAACGCGGGGCCCAATACGAACGGTTCTCAGTTTTTTATCACTACCGTTCCTACCCCGTGGTTGAATATGCATCATACGATCTTCGGCGAGCTTATCTCCGGAGATGATGTTTTGTCAAAGATCGAGTCAACCTCGGTCGGCGCGCAAGATAGGCCGGTAGTCGAGCAGAAGATCATTAAGGCGTACGTGAAATAATCCTTCCATAAAATCCAGGCCCGGCAGTGAAAGCTGCCGGGCGCTCGTCAGGTAAGGATGTAAAATACGTATATGTCAAAGCGCGAAATACTTTCCCTTACCGCAGTTTTTATGTTGTGTTCCTGTGTCGCCCGCGCGCCTTGCCTGGCGCAGGACGCGACTCTTCTTTATAACCAATCCCGTTTCAACCGAGCGGTCAAGATCTATCGTGTCGCGGCTAACGCCGGTAATTATTCGGGTTATCTGAATCTTGCCGTGGTGCTTAAGGATTTGGGCCATTATAGCCAGTCCATCCGGGCGCTTAAGGCCGCCGCGGTAAAATTCCCCCAAGACCGCGCTATCCTCGCCCTATTGGGCAGGCTCTATTTCTTAAATAATGAACCGCGCCGGGCTATTCCTATCCTTAAACAGGTTTTGCGTAAGTATCCCGGAGACGTTGAGACATTGCTCACGCTCGGGCTATGCTGTGAGGAATCAGGTTTGGTGGCCGAGGCCGGGGATTTTCTGCGTGAGGCGATAACGCGGGAACCGGATAATGTCATAGCCCATTTGTCGCTGGCCGACATATATTACCGCAGTAATAAACTTCAGGAATCCGCGCAGGAATATAAGACCGTGAACCTGCTCGACGCGAGTATTCAGCAGATCAATAAGTGCTGGGGCAGTATACTTTTTGAACTCGGTAATTATATAGAGGCGTATAAAATATATGAAAAGATAAGCGCGTGGGAGCCTGAAAATGCCGACGTCTCCGCGCGGCTCACTGCCATACGCGAGAAACTCGGGAAAGGTTTTTTCTCGAAACAAAAAGAACGGCGGGTTGTCGAGAAGGTTAAGAAGAGCGTATTGGTGAAGCCTGCCCGCGTTTCAAACGGGTTGATCATGGCGCGGGTGGGGTTAGTGCAGAAAGCCAGCGCGGTGGAATTGAAATTATCGACCGATTATACGATCGTAACGAAAGCCGGCGGATTCTTTATTTGGCGGGGGAAAGCCGGCCAGGTTTGTAAGGTATCCATCAGCCCCGACAACAAGATCCTGTGCCGGATAGCTTATAAGGATACGGTTGTGGCGGATGAGCCTATCGTGTTCAGCCCTGTCGAAAACTCAGGCACGTGCACTATTTTCGGGGTTTCCGCGGGGAAAGACGACTATTGGCATAACAAGAAAGACCGTTCCTATCGAGGCCGTATTGAGGTCAGTTCCGCGGACGGAAAAGTAAGGATCATAAATGAACTCAACCTTGAAGAGTATTTGTATAGCGTAGTACCTTCGGAGATGCTGCCTAAATGGCCGCTTGAGGCGTTGAAAGCTCAGGCCGTGGCCGCGCGTTCCGAGGCTATGTCCAAGCTCCGGCGGCATAAGAAAGACGGATATAATTTTTGCCCCGAGGTGCATTGTCAGTCATATACGGGGGTTGAACAGGAAACAGCGGTAACAAATCTCGCTGTTGATGAAACGCGCGGACGCGTTTTGTACCATAACGGCAAGGTCGTGGACGCCGTTTATTCCAATTGCTGCGGCGGTCATACGCAGGACAATGTTTTCGGTAAGGGCGCGGTTGTGGAGTATTATAAGGGCATATTCGACGGCCTTGACGGCCGCGTTTTGTTCCCTTTGTCGCCCGTAGATTTTGAGATGTGGTTGAAAACCCCCTCCGGCAATATCTTGTGCAATATCCCGGAGTACGCGCGTTCGAGCAATTTCAGGTGGGTCAGGGTTTATGAAGCCGCTGAGATGAACGCGTTGGCCGGAAAACTGGGATTTGCCGGAAAAGTTTCCAAGATCACGGTTATAAAACGCAACGCGTCAGGCCATATCAGCGCATTGAAACTGGCAGGGAGCGGGTCTTCGCGCTTGATCGAACAGGAGCTGAACATTCGCAAAGCTCTTGGAAATCTGCGGAGCAGCATGTTCAAGGTGGAGATCAAATATGGGAAGGATAAGACTCCCGAGAGGTTTGTTTTTTATGGCGGCGGCTGGGGCCATGGCGTGGGGATGTGCCAGGCAGGAGCGTGCGGTCTGGCGCATAAAAATTACAATTTCGAAGCGATCCTGAAACACTATTATGCCGGCGCGGAGCTTAAAGAAATCTATTAGGTTTTAGTTGAACAATGGAATAAAGAAGTATACAATAATTATATAAGAAAGGAACGCAAATGAAGAAATTAATAGTAATGACAGGTTTTGCCGTGTATTTAGCGGCGGCTTTCGTGTTTCAGGCTCGCGCCGCGTACGCGCAGCCTCAGCCGGCGGCTCAGGTTGATAATAACGCGGGAACCGCGGCTATGCCTCCGTATAGCGGACCAAAGGCGCGTATCTCGGTTGCTGATTTTGACGTTAAAGCGGCCAGGGCCGGCGGAGAGATAGGTACAGGCCTTCGCGAGATGCTGGTAACAGCGTTGATGAATTCTAACAGGTTCCGTGTGCTGGAACGCCAGGTTTTAAAAGCGCTCATGCAGGAGCAGGAACTGTCCGCGTCCGGCGCGGCGCAGGCAGGCGGCGTGCAGCGCGGGCAGATCAGGACGGCGGATATTATGGTGACCGCCGCGGTGACGGAATTTGAACCTGAAGCGACAGGCGGCGCGGCGGGTTTGGGCGGCGGCGGTAAGATCGGGGGCGGTATCCTGGGAGCGGTTTTGGGCGGCTCCGTGAACAAGGCCCACATGGCTATGGATATACGGATCCTTGATACGTCAACATCCGAGATATTGGCCGCGACGCGGGTGCAGGGGCAGGCGACCGATACGCGGGGAGGACTGGCGGCCGGCTTTTTGGGTAGTTTTGGTTTAGGGGGGGGATTGTCAGGCTACGCCAATACGCCTATGGAAAAAGCCATACGCGTTTGCATTATCGAAGCGGTTAAATATATCTCGCAGCAGGTGCCTGCTGATTATTTCAAATATTGACGGCCTTCGGCCGGTGATGTAAAAAAAATAATAGAGATGCGGCTTGTCCGGTGCAAATATAATTCAAAATTCCGTTGGGGCATTCTCAAAGGCAAGAATGTCGTGCTCCTGAAGGAACCTCCATTCTCCAAGATCATCCGGTCAAAAACCTCGATCCCTTTTCATAAACTTGAACTTTGCGTTCCGGCAGAGCCTACAAAGATCGTCCTCGTTGGGCTAAATTATCGCGACCACGCTGCTGAATTGAATATGCCGCTGCCGATCGATCCTGTTATTTTTCTTAAGCCGCCGACATCGCTTTTGGCGCATCATCAGAATATTGTTTTACCTGCGGGCGTTGACCGGCTTGATTATGAGGCGGAGCTGGCGCTCGTAATCCGGAAAGAGGCCAAGGGTATTTCGCCTGACGACGCCGCGAAATATATCCTCGGCTATACCTGTTTGAATGATGTTACGGCGCGGGATGTGCAGAAGAAGGACGGCCAGTGGACGCGGGCTAAGTCGTTTGACACTTTTTGTCCGGTTGGTCCGTGGCTTGAAACTTCTTTTGACGCGTCAAAAAGCTGTGTTTTGTGCCGGTTGAACGGCGCGCTCAGGCAAAGATCCATGACGTCGAATTTAATATTTTCAATTCCCTATCTGGTATCGTTCATTTCACGGGTAATGAGGTTGTTCCCCGGGGATATTATATCAACCGGCACGCCGCCCGGCGTAGGCGCTATGAAGCCTGGAGACCGTGTTGAGGTTGAGATTTGCGGCATCGGGGTACTGGAGAATGCCGTTGTCTCGGAAAAATAATAAAGGAGTATCGATGAACCGTTTTTTTGCGGGGGCGATGGTGTGTGTATCCCTGGTATTGTTCGCGGGGGGCGTATGCGCGCAGGAATTCAGAGCCGATATGGTTACGAATAGTAAGGACGGATCCATGCAAGGGGTAGTGACGGTTTCGAATGATATGATCCGGATGGAGATGGAGCCGGCAATAACCATTGTCCGGTTAGACAAGAAATTGATGTGGATGCTCATGCCTGAACAGAAGATGTATATGGAAATGCCGGTTGATACGGCGAATCTTACGATGTTGACGGAGAAAAGCCCGGGAGAGGTTTCGCGGAAGCTGCTTGGTTCTGAGCTTGTGGGCGGCAGGGATACGGAGAAATACGAAGTGACGTATAAGGACCAGGGAAAAATCGACACCGTCTACGTATGGTTTTCGAAAGAATTGCGTTTCCCGTTAAAAAGTTCCGCTCTCGACGGCAGTTGGACCGTTGAATACGCTAATGTGAAAGAAGGTATTCAGCCGCGGGAAATGTTCGAATTGCCCGGAGGGTACACTAAATTTGATTACGGAGCTACACCGGCTGAAGCAGCGGGAAACTGATGATCCGTGCAAGGCTTGAGGCTTCGTGATCGGTAAAGGAAACAATAGAACAGGAGGAGCAAGATGCTAGGCATCCCGGATCCCGGCGTATGGATGGCGTATCTGTTGTGTATCGCCAGCGTCATATTTTGTGTCGTTTATGGCGCTGTAAACTGGAATAAGGGGGATGAACCCGTATATCCTGAAGATGTAAAATGGGTAAAGGATGAAAAGCAGGCCGAGGAAGAACTTTAACCTTTTTTCGGAGGATATATGGAAAACATTTTTTTATTAACGCTTGTAGTCGTGGTGTATTTGTTCATGATAGCCTATCTTGGATGGTATGGTTATCGCAAGACTAAGAACGCTTTGGATTATCTTGTCGCCGGACGTAACGCCCATCCGGTTGTCATGGCGTTATCGTATGGGGCGACTTTCATATCGACGTCCGCGATCGTGGGCTTCGGAGGCGCGGCCGCGTTGTTCGGCATGGGGCTGCTGTGGCTGACGTTCCTTAACATTTTCGTCGGTATCGCTATAGCTTTCATAGTTTTCGGCAAGCGCACCAGGAAAATGGGCCATAATCTCGATGTGCATACTTTTCCTGAATTGCTGGGCAGGCGTTTCAAATCGTCGTTTATTCAGGGTTTCAGCGGCCTTGTTATTTTTATATTCATGCCGCTTTACGCGGCGGCGGTTTTGATAGGCGCGGCGCGGTTTCTTGAAGCGACATTCCCCAGTTATATCAACTATAATGTCGCGCTCCTGATATACACGCTCATTATTTGCGCGTATGTTCTTGCCGGGGGCATAAAAGGGGTCATGTATACGGACGCGCTTCAGGGGACTATCATGTTCGTAGGCATGACGATACTGCTTGTATTCACTTATATCAAATTAGGCGGCGTTATCGTAGCCCATCAGGCGCTGACGGCGATCGCCGATAAGGTCCCGCCGAACCTGGTCGCCCTGGGGCATCGAGGCTGGACAAGCATGCCGGCTATGGGTTCGAATCTCTGGTGGTCTCTGGTTTCCACTATCGTCATGGGCGTGGGTATAGGCGTGTTAACGCAGCCGCAGCTCGCGGTCAGGTTCATGACCGTAAAGAGCAATAAAGAACTGAACCGGGCGGTTATTGTCGGCGGCGTGTTTATAATGATGATGACGGGCGTGGCTTTTGTTGTGGGCGCGCTGTCGAACGTGTATTTTCTCGACCACCCCGCGTTCGGGAAGATCGCCGTGGCCGCGGCCGGAGGGAATATCGATAAAGTCATTCCCGCGTATATAAACAGCGCGATGCCGACGTGGTTCGTGTATGTGTTCATGCTTACGTTGTTATCGGCCGCGATGTCAACATCGAGTTCCCAATTCCATACGATGGGCACGGCCATAGGCAGGGATTTTGTGGAGAAAGCCCTTTTGAAAGGCAGGCAATTCAAGTATACTGTCGGAATTACGCGTTTGGGTATTATATTAGGCGTGATCGTCACGGTTATCATAGGATTTAAACTGCCGGATAATGTTATCGCGGTCGCGACCGCAATATTCTTCGGGTTGTGCGCGAACACATTCCTTCCGGCGTATATAGGAACGCTTTTCTGGAAAGGCATGACAAAATCCGGAGCGATCGTCAGCATGTCCGTAGGATTTTTCGGCACCGCGTTTTGCCTGTTGTTCATTCATCAGAAAGAAGCGGCGGCTATCGGATTGTGCAAGTTTATCTTTAACAAACCGTGTCTTGCCGAATATCCCTGGACGGTGGTGGATCCGATCGTGGTGATACTGCCGCTGTCGCTGGTTACCGCGTTTGTGGTGAGCGCGTTCACGAAGAAAATGTCAAAGGATTATGTCGAGGCTTGTTTTAAACACATCTAAAGGAGGCGGCAATGTTTCAGCGACTGATTGTTTTGTTGGGGATGCTGGGGCTTTTAACCTCGGCCGGGTTCTCGCCGGTTTTTGCCCAGGATGATACGGTCAAGTTCAAGGGCGGTGTTTACGAGCGCATCCGCCACGAATTCTGGAAGAATAACCGGGATATGGACAGCAGTTATTATGACGGCGGGGATCGCAATTTCTGGAGGGTAAAAACAAGCCTTTGGGGGCAGGCAGATCATGGGGAATCCCTCAGCCTGTACGGCAAGCTGACGAACGAATTTAAGGGATATAATCTTCTCGGCAGCGGGGGTAGTAAGATATATTCTTCTAATCATCAGCATTGGGATCCTGACGAGGTTATTTTTGATAATCTGTATGTCGATATCAGGAAACCAGGGGATATGCCGGTTAATTTCAGGCTTGGCCGGCAGGATCTTATCGGCCAGTATGGCGAAAATTTCCTCATATGCGACGGGACGCCCGGCGACGGCTCGCGGACGTTTTATTTCAACGCGTTGAAGGCGAGCTGGGAGATCGATGACGCCAATATGCTGGATATGATCTATATCAATAATCCCCGCGACGATATCTGGCTGCCGGTTATAAATGAGGATAAGACGCCGGTCGCGTTGAATACGACAGCGGAAGAAGGGTACGTTTTTTATTTGAAGAACAAATCCGCTAAGGATCTTACCCTCGAACCGTATTATATATTTAAAAGGGAAGACCACGATTACGGTTCCGGGTATCAGGCGCAAAAGGGAAGGATCAATACGCTTGGCGTTTTCAGCAAATATAAAATGGATCCGTGGACTTTCCATGTTCAGGCGGCGGATCAGTTCGGCAAATATGGATTAGAGGATCGTTCCGCGCAGGGGGGTTATTTTTTTACTGATTACGATCTTAAAGAGGTCTTATGGAAACCTCAGCTATCCGGTGGATTTGTGTATCTCTCCGGAGACAAGAAGGGCACTGCTGCAAATGAAGCGTGGAATCCGTTGTGGACCAGGTTCCCGATCTATTCGGAGCTGTACGC
>JBAYMQ010000002.1:0-13997 GCA_041663465.1 Candidatus Omnitrophota bacterium
CATCAAGGCCTGTAAGAATAATGATCGGGATATCGGGAGCGGCGGAACGGACGGAAAAAAAGGTCGGGAATCCGGATGAATCGGGCAGGGTAAGATCGAGAACGATGATATCGGTATTCTTGTGGTTCACATACTGTATGGCGGGTTTTAAAGAAGATTCGTGCTTTATCTCAAAAAGGCAGGTAGGGCTTTTCCGGAGCATATCGCTTATCAATTTAGCGATCACCGGATTATCTTCAATAAGCAGAACATTTATGAGCTGCTTTTCGGTCATATAAATAGGAGTTTTGCGCTTCTATTACGACGCTATTATAATACCACGGAATATTTATTGTTCAACCTAAATATTGCCAACCAGTTGCGAACAAAGATCACATATGGCCTATGGCCTCATTGATCATAGGCAAAATACCTTCAACTTCAGCCTTAGTCAAACGCCCCAATTTCCCAAAACGCCAATTGCCTTCGGCATCCTTGGTCTCACGCACGAGCTGCAATTTCTTTTGTCCATTATTATAAGAATGGACGCTGACAACTATCTTAACGCCATCGCCTTCAAGGGCTTTTGAAAATAGTTGTTCATCTAAACTGCTGTCGAATTTCATGGATTACCTCCCCTTTATTGAACCCGATCGCACGCTATATGAACATCCGCAATAATGCTGCCGATACAGGCCTTTGTTTTTGGCAAATTCATTTGCCTTTTTAAATCCGTCTTCTTTCTTAAAATTATACTTCAGAAACGCTTGCGACGCTACAGATATTCCGATTTTGTTAATAACCTCCTCATCCTTGTGCGGGCTTATAGTCAGTGTGGTCGCGATAAATTCAATGCCTGCCTGTCCGGAGCGGGCAGCCGTTGCCGCAAGCCGCACGCGGTAGCAAACCTCGCAACGAGTTCCTCCTTCAGGCTCCTGCTCTAACCCTGAGACGCGGGTTTGCCACAGGTCGGGATCATAAACGCCTTCGATCAACGCGATACCGTACGCCGCGCACACATCGCGCGCGACCTGAAGCCTGCGTTGGTATTCTTCGACAGGCTGTATGTTGGGATTATAAAAAAAACCCGTGACATCATAACCGTCTAATTTCAGTTTCTCTATTGACCAACTCGCGCAAATACCGCAGCAAATATGCAAAAGCACCCGTTTCATACGATAGTCATCCCGTCCGTTGCCGCGATAACTTCGACCCCGAGTTCCTGAGAAATTCTTTCAGCCTGCGCGCGGGGCCCGGCCGAGAGCATACGCATGCCGAAATGGGTCAGGATCACGCGGGAAGGTTTCAACTGTTTGATCAAAACAACCGCTTCCTCCAGGCTCAGATGATCTATGCCCGGCCTGCGTTCCGGAAAAACAACGGACATGATCAATGTGTGAACCTTATAAAAATTCCTGAGCTTATCGAAGGCGCGGGTATCCGTCATCAGGCCGACACTCCGGCCGTTAAGATCAAATTTCAAACCGTAAGTTTCGGCCGGATGAATATGACGCATGGATGTCTGGAACAAAAATTTTCCAGCGCGGTAGCGGCTGCGTTCTTTCAAGAGGACGATCTTATCGACAAATCCCCTCAGGTACTGAAAGATGACCGGATCCCCCTCGATCGCGTCCCGGGGACAAAAAACCACCCCTCTTTTTTTGAATCCGCCCTCGGTCATCGCCTCGATCATAACATTGATATCGTTGCAATGATCTATATGGCGATGCGTTAGAATAATCGCGTCAAGCGCCGGCGGTTCGAGTTTAGGCCGGCAGGCCAAACAACGAACCAGGCTCCCCGGCCCCGGATCTATCAAAACCCGGGCGCCCCGGGCGCTCAACCAGATGCCGCCTGAATGGCGCAGTTGCTTTATCATGACAAAGCGCGCGCCCGCGGTTCCAAGGAACTTAAGAAAATCCTCCGATTTTATTCTTCGTTCAGCCATAATTTCCTGAGCTCATTATTAATGCGGGCCTCGTCCACTGAAGACAGCTCGATCTTGCGGTCCGTTTTCCGGAGCCTGTCGGCCGCGGACGCCGCCTTAGCCGTAATAAACTCTTCCACGCCCATAACAGACGCGCCGGCAGCTTTGGCGTGAAATTGAACGGACCGGTCGTCCGTGATCACGACGACAATTCTGGGATTTCCGATGTGTTCCACGAGATGCCGGATCCGGTCATCGGCGCTTTCATCCTGCGAAAACAAAAGCTCGCAATCGCCTGACGGGCACAGGGGATTATTCATCGTGGGATATCCGTCAAACACGATCGTCACTTTGTTCTTCATGCTGCCGCATAAACGGTTATTCCTAATGCACTGGATGAGAGAAACGGCGGGAGCCCCATTGCCTTTTTGAACAAACGAAGCGTGGCGTACGACGTTATACCCGTCGATGACGTAATGTAAGGACATAATACAATCCCCCGGCGCACGAGATAACAACAACAATTGAGAATCCTACCAGGGACATGGCGAAGGCGATATCCCGCGGCAAACCCGCTTTGGCGAAAAAGTATACGGTCGCGGCGTCGCGCACCCCAAGGCCTCCAAGAGAGATCGGCAGCAGCGTCAAGGCGTTAATGATCGGCAGATAAATAAGAAAAAATATAAAATCTATGCGGACGCCCAGGGCCAGGCAGATAACATAAGAACTGAGCGGCCCTATAAGTTGGACAACGAACGAAATACACAGATTAAGAAAAAGAACCCGTTTCTTTTTCCCCAGGCGGTGCATTTCTTCATGGACTTCGGTTATGGCCGACCGGATACGCCCCGCTGTCGGAGAATACAACCTCCGGTTGATAAAATCATACGCAACCTTGTTAAAAAGGACCAGGAGCACGCAGATCAGTATAACGCTTATAAAGCCGACGCTAAATAAAACGACCGCGTCCTGCACATAACGCCAGCCCAACACGCACGACAGGATAACGACAATAACCAGCGCGACATAACCGGAAAGCCTGTCAAGGAATACGGTCGACGCGACTTCAGTGCCCTTGCGCGTATGCGCCGCGAGGTCTAATGTCTTGACAACATCCCCGCCGATACTCGTAGGCAAAAAAATACTAAAAAACATCCCTCCGCAAAAGGATTTTAGTAATGTTTTAAAAGGCACCGGGACACCGGACGCCTTGAGCAACATATCCCAACGGATAAAACACAGCATATCGACGGCCAGAATCACGATACAAGCTATAACGAGGTCGCTTTTATCGATAGATCCTATCAACTGCCACAAAGCTCCCGCGTCTACCCTGTAAAACAAAAAAAGCAGCAACAGGATGCTGACGCCGATCCGAAGAGAAATAGCACCGATTGTTTTGAGCATCTTCACGGTCTTCCCGCCTTTATTAGTAATCGGTGCCGGTAACGCGCTTGAATGCCTCCAGATATTTCTGAGTGGTCTTCTCAATGATGGGAGCGGGAAGTTCCGGAGCCGGAGGAGTTTTGTCCCAATTCACGCCTTCAAGATAATCCCTTACAAACTGCTTATCAAAGCTGGACTGTCCCTTACCCGGCGTGTATTCATTCGCCGGCCAGAAACGCGACGAATCAGGGGTCAGGACTTCATCAATAAGAATAAGCTCGTTACCGTAGAAGCCGAACTCGAATTTTGTATCGGCTATAATGATCCCTTTGCCCTTCGCGTACTCCGACGCCCTGGTATAGATCGCGATAGAAGCATCACGTAATTTATTCGCGGTAGCTGCGCCGACCGTATTTTCGACATACGACTGATCGACATTCAGATCGTGGCCCTTATCTTCCTTTGTGGATGGGGTGAATATAACCCTTGGCAGTTTGTCGGATTCCACCAGCCCGGAAGGAAGCTCGATCCCGCAAACAGACCGCGACTTCAGATACTCCTTCCACCCTGAGCCTGATAGATATCCCCGCACAACGCACTCAACCGGAAGCGCCTTGCTTTTCTTCACCAGCATAGAACGGCCCATGAGCATATCCGTGTATTTCTGCAAAGTTTTAGGATATTTCTTTATATCCGAGGTTATGAAATGGTTCGGAATGACATCTTTCAACAGATCAAACCAGAATATCGACAATCCGGTCAGGACCTTCCCCTTAAACGGTATACCATTGGGCAACACGACATCGAAACACGATATCCGGTCGGTCGATACCACCAGCAAAGTTTCACCCAGATCATAAACGTCCCGCACTTTCCCCCTGCGAAAAAGCGGATATTCGGTTATATCGGTCGTAAGGACCACGCGTTCTTCTGTTCCGTCGGGTCTGCTCATGTTAAATTTTATCCTTGATTTTGGACAATCGCATGCGTAATCCCTCATATTCATCCCAAAGTTCCTGCGGAAAATCATTTCTGAACTTATTGAAGAATTTCTTTACGCCTTCCAATTCCGCCAGCCAGTCTTTTTTATCGATCCTCAGAAGTTTCTCCATAGTCGAACGCGGCACATTAAGACCCGTCATATCGATATCTTCGAGGTTCGGGATATACCCGATCTGGGTAGCCTGCGCGCCCACCTGACCATCGCACCGGGCGACGATCCACTCCAGTACGCGCAGATTCTCGCGAAATCCGGGCCACATGAACTTCCCGTGCTCGTCCATCCGGAACCAATTGACATTGAATATACGCGGTGTTTTTGACATGCGATGGCCCATATTCAACCAATGTTTAAAATACGTCGCCATGTTATAACCGCAGAACGGAAGCATCGCCATGGGATCCCGCCTGACCTCTCCCTGTTTACCAACCTGAGCGGCGGTTCTCTCAGATGCCATTGTCGCGCCCATGAAGACGCCGTGGCGCCAATTGAACGACTCATATACGAGCGGAGCCAGATGAGCGCGCCTGCCGCCGAAGATAATCGCCGATATCGGCACGCCGTGATGCTGTTCCAGCCTGAAAGACGCGGTCGCGCACTGGCTGATAGGCGCGGTAAACCTCGAATTCGGATGCGCGCCCAGAACCGGCTTACCCTGCGCGTCTACCGCGCCGGGCTTCCACGGATTACCCTGCCAATCGATACCCCGCTGCGGCACCTCACCATCGGCGCCTTCCCACCACACAGTGCCGTCGGGCTTCAACAGGACATTGGTATATATAGTATTCTTTTTAATGGTTTCTACCATATTCGGGTTAGTGTGCGAATTCGTGCCCGGCGCCACGCCGAAAAATCCGCTTTCCGGATTGATCGCCCACAACGTGCCGTCCGAATCAACGCGCATCCACGCGATATCGTCTCCTACGGTCCATATACGGTACCCTTTCTTCTTCAATCCTTCCGGAGGCATAAGCATCGCCAGATTGGTCTTTCCGCAGGAACTGGGAAACGCCCCGGCAATATATTTGATCTTGCCTTGGGGATCTTCGATCCCCATTATCAACATATGCTCCGCGAGCCATTTTTCCTTGCGCGCGATAAAGCTGGCGATCCGCAACGACAGGCACTTCTTGCCCAGCAGAACGTTGCCGCCGTAACCCGACCCGACACTCCAGATGGTATTATCCTCCGGGAAATGCATTATCAGCCGGCGATTAATATCGAGATCCGCGAGTGAATGCAGGCATTTGGTGAATTCAGCGCCCTTATCAAGGATAGCCAGTACAGACGCGCCGACCCTTGTCATAATGGCCATGTTCAAAACAACGTAACGCGAATCGGTCAGTTCCACGCCGATCTTGGCGAATTCAGAGCCAACCGGGCCCATAGAGAACGGAATCACATACATGGTCCTGCCCTTCATCGATCCCTTGAATATCTCCCGGGCTTTCGCGTACCCGTCCTTGGGCCGCATCCAGTTATTCGTAGGGCCCGCGTCCTTCTTGCGGCGCGTGCATATAAAAGTCAAATGCTCGGTGCGGGCCACATCATTGGCGTTGGTCCGGTGAAGGAAACATCCGGGAAGCTTTTCATCGTTAAGCGGGATCAGTTCGCCTGATACGACCGCCTCTTTTTCCATCTTAAGCCTCTGTTCGACCGACCCGTCTATCCAGACAATATCATCAGGCCGGCACATTGCCGCCATCTTATCGACCCAGTCTTTCAACTTTTTGTTATGAGTAAAGGATTTCGCGCACATTAGATTACCCTCTATTTATTTATAAGATACGAATGGGCCGCATGCGCAGCCACTGCGCCGTCGCCGCATCCATTGATGACCTGATACAGGGACTTACGCCTGCAATCTCCGGCGGCGAAAATGCCGGGCACAGTTGTCTGCATCGCCTCATCAGTTACAATAAAACCGGTTTCATCGGTTTTGACCATATCCCTGGCGAAAACCGCGGACGGAGCTATGCCGACAAAAATAAAAACGCCCTGACACGGTTGTGTGGTGTCGGCCCCGGTCTTCACGTTTTTTATCCTGACCGATTCGACCTTTGCGGTGCCGTTGATCTCTTCCACCACCGAATCGAGCACCAGCGTGATCTTCGGGTCGCTCCTGACCTTTTCCTCGAGTATCTTTGCCGCGCGAAATCCCTGCCGGCGGTGCACAAGCCGGATAGAACTGGCATACGCGGTCAGGTATAACGCGTCCTCGAGCGCGCGGTCGCCGCCTCCTACGACAATAATATCCTTGTTGCGGAATAACGGACCGTCGCAGGTGCCGCAATACGAAACGCCCCTGCCAATCATTTTCTCCTCGCCCGGCACTCCCAGATGTTTCCAGGTGGCGCCGGTTGCGATGATCACGGTCTTGGCGGCCATAACCTTATTATCGGCGCCGCGCACGATAAACCCGTTCCGGCCTTCCTCAACAACACTCTCTATGCCGGTTACCTGCGAATCTTCGATCTTGACGCCGACGTCATCGACCTGTTTCTTCATGCGGTCGATAAGCTCCGTTGTCGTCACCCCTCCGGGAAACCCTGGAAAGTTGTGGATATCGGGAGACAGCATTATCTGTCCCCCGGGCGATAACTTTTCCAGTATAACCGCGCTCATACGATACCGTCCGGCGTACAAACCGGCGGTCAGGCCCGCGGGCCCTGCGCCTATGATGATCAAATCGAGCATAAAATAGAATTATAGAGTTCCTCGGCGCGGAACGAACTGCGCACGAGCGGGCCTGAAAGCACTGCCCTGAAGCCCAACTGCCTGGCTATGTCGCCGTACCGCGCGAACCGTTCCGGGGCTATGAATTCCCGTACCGCGTAATGTTTATCGGACGGAGCCAGATACTGGCCCAGAGTGAGAATATCGACCGACGCGCGGCGCAAATGCTCCATCGCGGAATACACGTCATATTCATTTTCTCCAAGCCCGAGCATGATCGATGATTTTGTGATGATCCCCGGGTCAAACGATTTAGCGGCCTTCAAAATCTCCAAAGACCTGGAATAATCGGCTTCGGGCCGCACGTCAGGATACAGCCGCGCGACCGTTTCGATATTATGTCCGAATACGTCGGGCCCCGCCGCAACGACCTCTTCGACACGCCGGACCTTTCCCTGAAAATCAGGAACGAGCAACTCGATCTTCCTGTCTCCGCCCAGCCCCCTTATCGCGTCTACGACGCCGCAAAACAGCCCTGATCCGCCGTCGGGAAGATCGTCGCGCGTCACGGACGTAACAACCACGTAGCGCAGATCCCATCGCTTTACCAGCGCAGCTATGCGTCCGGATTCCTGAGGATCGGCGGCTTGCGCCGGATAAGCTTTTTGTACCGCGCAAAACAGACAATGTCTGGTGCACACCGGCCCCAGGATCAAAAAAGTCAATTGTTTGTTCTTTAAACAACGCGCCGTATTGGGACAACGCGCTTCCCTGCAAACGGTACGCACCCGCGCGCCGCCGGCCTCGTCAATCCGGCCTAAGACAGCCTGATCCGGGATTTGCTGCGCGAACCAGGGGGGCAATCTGTTCATAAATTGCGTTTTTCTTTGAGCTTTTTCCTGAAAACGATCCGCTTCCACAATGGAGCGTAATCAATGATAAGCTTTCCCAAAAGATGGTCTATCTCGTGCTGGCAAGCGCACGCCAGAAAATCCTCCGCGTCGAAAGACACGGTTTTACCGTCTTCATCAAGCGCCTGTAATAGTATTCTTTTCGCGCGCTTCACCCTCACCGAGATACCGGGCACGGACAGGCATCCTTCTTCAATAGCCTGCTGTCCTTCCTTTTTCAGAATACGCGGATTAACAAGCTTATAGAGGCCCTTACCGATATCAACAACGATCATCTGTTCATCTATGCCCACCTGGGGAGCGGCAAGGCCGACCCCGGACGCCTCATACATGAGCCGCGCCATTTTACTCAATATATCCCTGTGGCGGGCAGTTACGCGGCCGACCTTCCTGGCCTTCTTGCGTAAAACAGGATCCCCGACTACCCTAATTTTTAATTCTGTTTCTGTCATTGACTTTGACAATCCTGGGTTTGAGCGTATGGGCCTGATCGTCTTCTATACAGGCGTAGGTCAGGATGATCACCTGGTCCCCGACGCAGGCGCCGCGAGCGGCAGCTCCGTTCATACAGATAATACCTGAATCCTTTTTGCCGCGTATCGCGTAGGTTTCAAGACGAATACCGTTGTTGATATTAAGCACTTCCACCTTCTCTCCGGGAAGGATGTCTGCGGCGGCCATAAGTTTTTCATCGATGGTTATACTGCCTTCGTAATGCAAATTGCTTTCGGTTACAGTTGCGCGGTGTATCTTCGATTTCAACATATTTCGCATCATAATGATCACCTCTTCATGTCGTATTATGCAAGCGCGCGCGCGATCGCGCGGCCGAATTCACTTGACGCCTGGGGGCCGTTACCGGTTATTATCATTCCGTCCTTTTCAACGGTTCTTCCGGTATAGAAAGCGCCGTTAGAAGTCAGCTCGGCGGAGTCATCCGGGAACACGGTCGCTTTAACGCCTTTCAAAACGCCGGCGCGGGCGAGAATGGCCGGAGCCACGCAGATGGCGGCCAACAACGATCCCAGGGAGCGCGCTTCCCGCGCGATTCTATGCGCGTCAGGATCATCGAGATACACATCCGCTCCGCTTCCCCCGACAAAAACAAAAGCGTCATACCCCGGCACGCTGACGCTTTTAAGCGTTATATCGGGTTTTACCGACGCGCCCTGCTTCCCCCTGGCGATACCGGATGTGGAACTTGCGACGGTAACCTGGATCCCGGCTTTCTCTAATATCTTTTTTGTCTCAAAGAACTCTTCGTCCCGGAAATTTAAAGGCGCAATGATCATCAATGCCCGTTTCATGCACACCTCGGGATCAGGAGCGGATAGATGTCACCGCGACGCAATCCATGACGTCTTCCGCGCTGCAGCCGCGCGATAAATCGCTGCACGGCCGTTTGAACCCCATAAGCAACGGCCCCAGCGCGCGCGCGCCGGCAAGCCGCTCGGTCAATTTATAACAGATGTTCCCTGCCTCGAGATTCGGGAATATCAAAACGTTCGCGCGGCCCGCGACAAGGCTATCCGGGCATTTTATCTTGCCTACCCCGGGCACAAGCGCCGCGTCAGCCTGCAATTCCCCGTCCGCCAAAAGATCAGGAGCCATCTCTCGAAGTATCTTTAGCGCCTCGGTAACGCGATCGATCATTATGCTTTTCGCCGAGCCTTTGGTGGAATAGCTCAAAAGAGCGACGCGCGGAGTCACATCCAAAACCTTCCTGCCGAGTTCGGCGGCGGATATGGCGATACAGGCCAGCTGCCGGGGGGTCGGCTCAGGGATCAATCCGCAATCCGCGTAAATCAGCGCGCCATCCGGCACTGCCGGGTTATCGGGCATTGCCATAATAAATGAACTGGATGCTGTCATAAGGCGCTCATCTACGCCCACGCAATGCAGCCCCGCCCGGCAAACATCGGCGGTTGTATGCGCGGCCCCCGCCACGAAACCGTCCACTTTGCCGTCCCGGGTAAGCATCGCGGCGTAAAACAACGGGTCCTCGAATGTCTTGCGCGCCTGTTCGACCGTAATGCCGCGGCTTTTGCGGCTGTTATAATACTCCTCGGTATACCTCTCGTTCTCGCGTTTATCTATAGTATCAGGCGTCAAGAATACCACGTCGGCTATCTTTTCGCGTGCGATCATTTTCACAGCGTCGATCACGCGCTGATCCTTATATTCCGGAAGAGCGATCCTCTTGATCCTGGCCCTGGCCCGCTGACGAATCTCGACTATTGCATCCATCTTATATCCCCCTGACGATTTTATCCAAATCAACGTGATCTTTAATAAGTTTAACGACTGTTTTGATTTTCGCGCTGTCTTTCGGCCGGATCTTGATCGTCAGGTCATGAACCATCGACGAAACCGTATACGTATCTGTTTTAGATATCAGCACCGATATGCCGGAGCGAAGCAACAGATCCATAATAGGCTTATCGGGGGTCATCCCTCCCGAGAGGATAATACCCGCCAGCTTCAACCGCGACGGATCGTCATCCCGGTAACATTCAAGCGCCGCCATGATCATATCCTCGCTGTCTCCGGGAACTATCAAAAGGCTGTCGTCTACGATATACTTGACCGCGCTCCCGGGGCGCATAGCTCCTATAACGACGCGCGATACATACGTTTCAAGCTGATCCTTGCCGCACAAAAGATCAAAATTAGTTTCTTCCAGGATCTGTTCTATGGTCGGATAGGACAATGCCGGAGTGAACGGGATAACACCGAGGACATTGATGCCTTTGCGCTCAAGCCCCTTGCGGACAAGCTGGTTTATCTTATCGAATTTATCGGGAAGGACCTTGTTGATGATAACTCCTAAAAGCTTGACACCTTCCTTATCGAAAAGGGCCTTATTCAAAACTATCTCATCGATAGGCCTTCCGATCCCGCCGGACGAGATCAAGATCACTTTTGAACCCAGGAGACGCGCTACGGTGGCGTTAGAATGGTCAAAAACGCTTCCGACCCCGGCGTGGCCGGTTCCCTCGATAACGACCAGATCCTGATGGCGCGAAATGCGTTTATACGCTTCATCTATCTGCCGCGTGATCGAATCTTTCGACGGCCGGTTAATATAACGCTCGGTGAACCCTTTTTCCACGGCGATCGGCGACATGTCCTTCAAACCGGCTTTTATCCCGCATACTTCTTCAATGAGCAATGAATCCTCGTCGATCTTCAAGCCCTCTTCCTCGAGGTATCTTTGGCCTATCGGCTTGATAAAAGCGACTTTCTTGAAACGTTGCTGAAAATTAAAAATGAGACCGAGGGAAACAGTCGTCTTGCCGTCGTTCTGTTTCGTTGCCGCGATGAAGATCTTCTTCATTTAATATACGAGTCTATCATGGACTTAAGCTGGCCCTTGCTCAGCGCGCCGACCACCTGCTCCATGACCTTGCCGTTTTTGAAGATCATGATCGTCGGTATGGACATAATACCGAACTGCGACGCGACCTTCGAGTTCGCGTCCACATCGACTTTGCCGACCTTCAACGTGCCTGCGTATTCATTAGAGATCTCTTCAACGACCGGAGCGATCATGCGGCACGGGCCGCACCACGTCGCCCAAAAATCCACCAGAACGGGCGTGGCGGAATCAAGAACTTCCTCTTTAAAATTCGCGTCGGTAAAATGAGTCACAGACATAGCCATTCCTCTTATCTGTAAAGGGGTTAGATAAATATATTCCTGATGGGATTACGGTTTAAATTATCACAAAATAGGATACTTGGCAAGGAATTTCAGGTCCGGGTTTGAGGCGGGGTTCTCCACAGGGCTTCGACCAACCCGGTCAATAAACAAAAGTATATATACGGATTGAACCAGTAAAATAATTCGAACGCGCCCATATTTATCAGCAACGCGGCTATACCCGCCATCAGAAGATACGAATTGATCCGGGCCCGCTTTAAAGCGGCCGCCTTTTTAAAAACAAAAAAAACAAATACGCAAAAACCCAGGAATCCCACGGCCCCGGTCTCCGCCAGTATAGTCAAATACATGTTATCGGCGATCATGAATTCATAGGTCTCCGGATAAGGTAACGGATTATAACCGTTGAACAACAGGCGAAAATGCTGGAATCCTACTCCCGAAAAAGGAGCGCTGGCGAACATGTCATACGCCATAGCTACCCGGGATAATCTATACTGGGATATAATGCCGTCTCCGCTAAACACGAATCCCTGGATCCCGTATTTCGCGAATGGATACGGCAAAAATGAACAAACAACGATAAAAATCAAAACCGCGGCAAGAATTAACACAATATATCCTGTTTTATTCCTGTTTAAAAAAGCGAATAACAATAACAGGCTGCCGGTCAACGCTATGAATACTCCGCGTGAACACGTTAATAGCACCGCGGCTATAACCATGGCGAGCATGACTGCGCCCGCGATCTTATTAGGCATATCCTTCTGGGACCGCGCCACCAGGATAAGAAACGGGCAACCCGCGATAAGGTAAGTGCCCAGTATCGCCGGATTACAATGCGTCGACATCGCCCTTAAGAATCCGGAATCCTTATACCTGTCGTAATAAGGATTCTGAAGATAAAACTCATACAACGGATTCCATCCGGCAACCGTATCTATGATCCCCAGGAGAGCCGATAAAACAGTGAATAAACATATCATTTTCACGAGAATATCGAATTTCCGCGCAGATGTTACAGCCTCGGCAGTTACGTAGTATACACACAGCATGGTAACGGACAAATTGATATATGTATTCCACGCCGCGCTTTTATCGCGCGCAAAAAGAACATTCATGCCGAACGCCGCCAGGAAGATCCACAAAGGCAGATCGCTCTTTCGCAGGATCGCGAAACCTTTATTCGCGACCAGCGCCGCGAAAACGAATAACAAGCACCCGAGCACCAGAAACGGACGCCTCTCAAGAATAAATGGCGGACAAAAAGAAACAACGCCCAATAAAGCTATTACAGAACCAAAGAAAAACGCGTCAGTGAACGACCCTTTTACCCGGTGATCTACGCTATTCATTTTCGCGACCGTCCTATGAGTTGCGAGTACAACGCTTCTAATTCAGCGGCGTTCTCTTCAATGCTCTTGACCTTCGGGACACTCCGGAGCTCACGCGTTAAAATACCGGGTAGACTGATCATATTGATGATCGATCGCCGAAGATCTCCGGCATTCCCCGCTTCAACCAAAAACCCGTCCACTCCATCCGTTATCAATTCAGGGATCCCACCCGTCCTGGAGGCGATAACAGATGTTCGCGATAAAAAAGCTTCCTGTATCACCAAAGGAGAATTCTCCTGCCATATGGAGGGGACCACCAGCACATCTATATTCTCAAAAACTTCGCGGATACGGCTATTATCGAACGGCCCCATAAAAGCTATATTCCCCCGCCCCGCCAGGGATTTGACCATGCGGGCATAACCGCCCAGCGCGCTCTTGTAAGAATAAGCGGCGCCATAGATCTTCAGGCACGCGCGATCTCCCGGGATGCCTTTAAAACTTTCAATAAGCACATGAAGCCCCTTAGAGGGCATAATATTCCCGATAAAACCGAAACGGACGACCGGCGAAGCCGTCTTCGTTAAACCTTCGAATTTAGCCCGGTCAAAACCATAAGACATGCGCGTGATCTTATCTCCGGGAATGCCGAATTCAAGAAACGCGCGTTTAATGAAATGCGACGGCGCTATAAAACAATCAATATCGGAACATATCCTGTTCATATGCGCGCGGCGGTCCGATATGAATTCGCGCCGTTTGGCATTGTTTAAAAAAATACGCGACGCGGCAGCCATATACATATTTTTAACGATGGGCAAAAAACATTCCGGGAAATACCGTCTTATGAACGAATACGCCAAAGACACATTCTTCCTGATGCCGAGTTGATATCCGACGCAGCAAGCGCACTCCCGCGGCCCCGCGTCACGGCACACCGTCTGATCGTTCCTGAACCGCTGGCCTTGCGGGCACATGAGCCAGTAATCATTCAGGGTAAAAAGGACCGGAATGCCCCGTTGTTTCGCCTCCGCGACAATACCGGAGCTTAAATACAGCAAGCTCTGGATATGCACGATCTCCGGCGCGCTATCGTCGAGTATGCGGCCGAAACTCCG
>JBAYMQ010000003.1:0-13873 GCA_041663465.1 Candidatus Omnitrophota bacterium
AATCCCCCGTGTGTTACAATTGTGCATTATGCTGCTTGGAATACATGTATCGATTGCCGGCGGGATCTACGAATCAATAACGCGCGCGCAGGAGCTTGGTTGTACCGCCATGCAGATCTTTGCCAGGGATCCCAGGCAATGGCGCCGAACGAAACTTAAAGCCAGGGATATAGAGGAGTTCCGGCGGCGAAGAGCTTCCAGCGGTATCGAAAAAGTTTTCATTCATATCCCTTATTTGATAAATCTCGCGTCCCCTTTGCATGGCCTGTTCCGCGGTTCTATTACCGCGCATGTTCAGGATATGCGGGAAGCGCGCGCGCTGGGGGCTGAGTATATGGTCACACATATGGGCAGCCATAAGAAGTCAGGCGAGAAAAGGGGGCTGAAGAAGATCTCTATAGCGTTGAACAGGATACTGGAACTGACCGAAGGTTCTCCGGTAAAGATCCTGCTGGAGAATACCGCCGGAGCGGGCTCATGGCTGGGATATTCTTTTGAACATCACGCCGTTATTATCGATAAGATAGAACAGAAAGATCGTATAGGCGTGTGTCTTGATACCTGTCACGCGTATGCGGCGGGGTACGATCTGTCCCTGGAAACAGGGTATGCCCGGTTGATGAAGGAAATAGAGCAGTCCGTAGGCTTGAAGCGCTTGTCGCTTGTGCATCTGAATGATACGCGCGATGGCCTGGGCAGCCACCGCGACCGGCACGAACATATAGGCAAAGGCAATATTGGAATAGACGGTTTCAGGCGCATGATCCGTGACCCGCGTCTGGCGCACGCCGCGTTTATTCTGGAAACGCCCAAGGACAGCGCCACCGCGGATAAATCGAATTTGTTTGTTGTTAAGCGGCTTATGGGGCAGGTAACCCCGCGAGGGACGAGAAAAGGGTAATAATGGAATACGTATTTAAAGAGATCGAAACTAAATGGCAGCGGTTCTGGAAAAGCCATAATAGCTTTCGGGCCCGGAGCGTGTCCGACCGCCCTAAATATTATTGCCTTGAGATGTTCCCGTATCCGTCCGGCAAGATCCATATGGGCCATGTGCGGAATTATACTATCGGCGATGTGTTCAGCCGTTATAAGCAGGCGAGAGGTTTCCAGGTGCTGCATCCTATGGGTTTTGACGCGTTCGGGCAGCCCGCGGAGAACGCCGCCATAAAGAATAAGACCAAGCCCGATGCCTGGACCCATAAGTGTATTGAGGAAATGGAACGCGAGTTGCAGAAAATGGGTTTTTCCTACGACTGGGAACGCGAAGTCTCAACGTGCGACGCGGATTATTACAGGTGGAACCAGTGGATATTCCTGAAGATGGTAGAGAAGGGGCTGGCGTATAAAAAAGCTTCCGGGGTGAACTGGTGCCCGTCATGCGCGACAACATTGGCTAATGAAGAGGTGATAGACGGCGGCTGCTGGAGATGCCATAGTCTTGTTGAGCAAAAAGAACTCGACCAATGGTATCTGCGGATCACCGCGTATAAGGAACGGTTGTTAGAGGACCTTAAGCAATTGACGCAGTGGCCAGAACGCGTTATCGCCATGCAGACCAACTGGATAGGCAAGTCCCAGGGTGTTGAGATATTTTTCAAGGTGAAAGAAACCGGCGCGCCTTTGCCGGTTTTCACGACGCGTGTTGATACGATCTTCGGCGCCACGTACGTCGTATTGGCGCCTGAGCACCCGCTCGTAGGCGATTTGATCAAAGGTAAGCCTCAGGAGAAAGAGGCGCGCAGCTTCATCGCGAAAGTGGCGAAAGAAAGCAGCATTGCCCGCGCGTCCTCTGAAGTGAAAAAAGAAGGCGTGTTTACCGGGGCATACGCGATAAACCCGGCGAATAATGAGGTTATTCCCATATGGATCGCGGACTATGTTCTTATGGGATACGGCACCGGCGCTATCATGGCGGTCCCGACGCATGACCAGAGGGACTTCCTGTTCGCCCAAGAACACGGACTCTCAATGCGTATCGTTATCCAGCAAGCGGGCGTCGATCCCGTCCCCGCAGATAGCATGAAAGAAGCTTATGAAGGCGTCGGCCTTGAGGTTAATTCAGGCGAATTTAACGGATTGAGGAACGAGGACGCAAAGGCCCGGATCGCGGAATGGATGGAGAAGAAGGGCATTGGCAAAATCCAGACTCATTGGAGATTGCGCGATTGGCTGATCTCCCGCCAGCGTTACTGGGGTACGCCGATCCCGATCGTCTATTGTCAGAAATGCGGCGCGGTTCCCGTTCCCTATGAAGATCTGCCGGTTAAGCTCCCCGCGGACGCGCCGTTTACCGGAGAGGGCGGAAGTCCCCTGGGGAAAGTCGCTGAATTCGTCAATTGTACGTGTCCGAAATGTAAGGGCGCGGCACGGCGCGAGACCGATACCATGGCGACATTCTTCGATTCATCGTGGTATTTCCTGAGATACTGTTCCCCGCGCGAAACAACCGCGCCGTTCGACGTCAAAGAAGCGAAGTACTGGATGCCGGTCGACCAGTACATCGGCGGCATCGAACACGCGATCCTGCATTTGCTGTATTCCCGTTTTTTTACAAAATTCTTCAAGGATCTGAACATGGTTGAATATGACGAACCGTTTACGCGGCTATTGACGCAGGGCATGGTGCTCAAGGACGGCGAGGTTATGTCGAAATCCCGGGGAAATATAGTCGACCCTGATTCCATGATCCAGCGATACGGCGCCGATACCCTGCGGCTGTTCATCCTGTTCGCGGCTCCGCCTGAAGCCGAATTGGAATGGGACGATCGGGGCATGGAAGGCGCGTACAGGTTCTTGAACCGCGTCTGGCGTATTCAGGACAATCTTAAAGAAGCGGCGTCTGCCGATGTCGTCAAGGCGCTCCATAAGACCGTTAAGAAAGTGTCGGAAGATTATGAGCATTTTAAATTCAATACGGCCATCGCAAGCATGATGGAGCTGGTGAACGCCATTTATCAATCCGGCGCAGACAAAAAAGTGTTTACAACGCTGGTTGTCCTTCTGGCGCCGATCGTTCCGCATTTCTGCGAAGAACTCTGGCAGCTCCTGGGGAATACAGTTTCGATTTCGACATCCGCGTGGCCTGTTTACGACCCGGCGTTGCTCGTCGAGGATACGATCGCCATCGTGGTGCAGGTGAACGGCAAGGTCCGCGCGAAGCTCGATGTGGCTCTCAACACGGCTGAAGGCGCCCTAAAAGAGTTGTGTCTTTCCGAGGAGAAATTAACGCCCTGGATATCCGGCAAGCCGATCAGGAAGTTTATCGTAGTCCCGAATAAAATCATCAATATCGTGGTATGAGAATATCCGTTATCCTCGCCCATCCATCCTCCCGCAGCTTTAACGCCGCCATCGCGCGGACAGCCGTGGCTGAGCTGAAACGCGGCAGGCATACCGTTTTCTTCCACGATCTGTACAGCGAGAAATTCGATCCTGTTCTGCCTGTAACGGAGATCAAAAAGGGCGCCAGGCTCCCGCGGTATATTCAAACGCATTGTTCCGAGATCAAAAAAGCGGACGGCCTCGTGATCATTCATCCGAATTGGTGGGGAGAGCCGCCGGCAATCCTTAAAGGGTGGGTCGACCGCGTGCTGCGCGTCGGCGTCGCGTATGATTTTCCCCCGGGCGCGAAAGGCGCGGCCGGATTGCCGATCGAGCTGTTAAACAATATTAAAACGGTCCTTATCTTCAATACCTCCGATACCCCGGCACAAAGAGAAAAGGAAGTCCTGGGCGATCCGCTCCAGACGATCTGGAAAAACACCCTGACATTCTGCGGCGTTTCGGGTTTCCGCAGAAAAATGTACCGCGTTATAGTAACCAGTTCCCCGCGAGACCGGGCGTCCTGGCTGAATGACGTGCGCAAGCGCGTAAACAACGCGTTTTCTTCCCTGGAAATCGCTTTCAAAAAATAACTCAAGGCCTCTTGATTATGGATAAAATCAGGGTATATTTTAAGTATCCATATCCATGTTAAGAACTGGAAAAGAGGCGTTTTATGGAAGAGCGTTATACACAGTTGTGCCCTAAATGCATGGCGTATCATACAGCTATTTATAAGACGTGTACGGCATGCGAAACTCCTTTGGGCTCGGCGCGCGATATCCTCGGCAGAAAAGATCTTTTTTCGGCGCTCGCGGGCTTGGGCGGTGCGCTTTTAGTTTTCTTTACGGCAACTGTTGTTATTCGAGCGTTGGGTAAATAGCGGGTTTAGATAGTCCCGGATTTTTAATCCCGGATGCGAGCACCGTTCTGAAGAAGCAATCAAGAACGGTGTTTTTTATTATCCCAAAAACAGCGAGATATCTGTTATCCGCGCGTCTATTAGGGCGGACGGGAAGGAGGCCCGCGATTTTACCTTTAACCAAACAGGAACGTCATGTTGTGTTATTCCTCACGGTTGTTCTATTGTCAGGCCTGGGGATAGACTACGCGCGCAAACGATGCGCGCCTTTACGCGCGACCTTATGTCTGGATACGTCTTACGGCAAGATCAATATCAACGCTGCCGATAAAGAGATAATGACGGAGATCCCGGGTATCGGCAATATCATCGCGCAGCGTATTATAGAATATCGCGGTGTTAACGGCCCGTTTTCCGATATCGAAACCTTGCGCAAGGTTAAGGGATTAAGCGGCTCGCGTTATGACAGGATAAAAGGAACTATTTGCGTTGAATGATATATGAGCAGCCCTTTTTTTTGGGTTACCTTGTATTTCAGCTTAGGTATTTTGTTCGCATCCCGCGCGCGTATTACGTTCCCTGTCGCCTGGGCGATAGCGGCGTTTTGCTGCGCGCTCTGCGTGTGCTTCATACGCAAGAATAGGGTTGCGCCCGCTACGCTCGCTTTAGGGGTATTCTTTTGCGGTTCCGCGTGCATGTTAAACAGCGGCACGCAACCGCCGAATCATATCCGTCATTTTGTTCCGAGGTCAATAGCAAGCGAGTGCGTTATTATCGGCCGCGTGGCAAGCGCCCCCGAAAAAAACGGTTCTCGCACCACGTTTTATCTCGAGACAAAACGTCTGGTTACAGGCGGATATTCGTACGATTGCAGCGGGCCGGTGTTGGTGTTTTTGAATGGCGCGATGCCTCTTGAGCACGGAAATTCTGTCGAAATACGCGGCACGCTTAGTTCCCCTTCCGGATTCCGCGGTTTCCGCCGCGTCAGTAGCAACGATTTTTTGAAGAGAAAAGGTATTTACGCGATCCTGCGGGTCAGGTCTCCGGGGCGAATCCGGAGGATGGCGAGCCGTTTTCATCTGGGAACCGATATGCGGCCTTTGAGGATGAAAAAGCAGATCCAGGAGAAGATCCGTGCCCATATGTCTCCCGTAGCGGCAGCCATAATGGGCGCTATGCTGCTGGGAGACAAAAGCGATATTCCCCGGTCTGTATATAAGGATATGATTAAATCCGGGACAGTGCATATCCTTGTCGTGAGTGGATTCAACGTCAGCATAGTCGCGGGTATTCTCGCCCTTTCTTTAAAAATCATGCGTTTGAACCGGGTGGTCAGGCTGGCGGTTATTGTTCCAGCGCTTGTGCTTTATTGCGTCATGACAGGCGCGTCACCCCCGGTTGTGAGGGCAACGGTTATGGGGATATTTTTCATGTCCGGCTGGTATGTGCGGCGGGTTCCGGGCACATTCCAGGCGTTGAGTTTGTCCGCGTTCGCCATTCTGGTATTTATTCCGGCAGAGCTATACGACGCGAGCTTCCAATTGTCATTTGCCTCAGTCTTGGCGATATGTTCCTTGTCTCCGGGTATCGAGAAGCTGGTCCACGCGGATAATATCCGCATACGCCCATTACGCTGGATGGCTGGTTTGAGCATTGTTTCTTTATCCGCGTGGCTGGGTACAGCGGGGTTTATCGTTTATTATTTCAGGATCATCGCTCCGATAACCGTCTTTGCCAATATTTTTATTCCGGTGATCGCTTCTTTTATTACTCTCTGCGGCGCGGGCCTTGTCGTTGTAGAATTTCTATGTCCTTGTTTAGCAAGCAGTTTTGCTTCTGTGAGCGAAGCTCTTATTGTGTTTTTGCTGTGGTTTAACGGTTTTCTTATCCGGATCCCGGGAGCGTACGCGCGGTTCCCTTAATACAATTGACAAAAGTTAAGGCGTATGTTAAAGTACTTATACTATGAAGCCATACATTATCGCGTTAATAATTTCTTTTGTTTTTATCAGCACTCCGGCGCACGCATATTGGATCTGGACTCCGAAAACAGGCAAATTCATCAATCCAAAGACCGAAGTGAAGTCTACGCCGCAAGGGCAGTTGGAATTTGCCAAACTGTTGCTTGAAAAAAAGAACTACGAGGAAGCCAAAAAGGAGCTGAAGAAACTCATAAAAAGTTATCCCAAAGCTATAGAGGCCGCCGAGTCCCAGTATTGCATCGGCGTGATCGATGAAACCCAGGGCAATCTGTATGAGGCGTTCCTGGCATATCAGAAAGTGATAGATAAATATCCTTTCTCGGAGCGTATCGGCGAGATCAATGAACGTGAGTTCAAGATAGGCGAGGAGTTTATGGCAGGGTCGAAGCGCAAGGCCTTTGGCATGGCGCTTCCGGTGGATCATCCCGCCATCGAGATCTTTACGAAAGTCGTAGAGAATTCTACCTACGGCCCTCTGGCGCCTAAGGCGCAGTACAAACTGGGCCTTGTGTTTAAAAGTCAACAGAGGTATTATGAGGCTGAAGAGGCTTTTAACAAGGTGGTGACGAGTTATCCGGACAGCGAGTGGGCCGGCCCGGCGAAGTTCCAACTCGCGGTGACGCGGGCCAGCGTTTCAAAGTCGCCCGAATACGATCAGGGCGCGACGCGGGAAGCCAAACAGAAATTTGAGGAATTTGTCAGCGATCATCCTGACGCGGTTCTGACACAGGAAGCGGAGAAACATATCAAAGTTTTAAGCGAAAAGGAAGCGGAAAGCTCTTTCAGCGCGGGATTGTTCTATGAAAAACAAAAAAGCTGGGAGGCCGCGCGGATCTACTATCAGGATGTAATTGATAATAATCCCGATTCTCTCTGGGCGGTTAAATCGACCGAGAGGCTGGCGATCATAGAGAGGCGGACAAAGAAATGATAGTAAAAAAAGCCCTGTGCGTTATATCGGTTTGTTTCGCGTGCGCCATGTCCCTGTCAGCCGGATGCGGTTATACTACGCGTTCAGCGATCTCGAGTAAATACCATACGGTGCACGTCCCGCCTTTTTACAGCAGTATAGACATAACCCAGGAAACCGATGTGGGAAATAAATACAGGATATATCGGCCCGGTCTTGAAACGGATATTACAAAGACGCTGACCAATAAGTTCCTTTTTGACGGCAACATGAAACCGGGAGGCGTGGATACATCGGATCTGGAATTGAAAGGTGAGCTTGTGGAATTCCGGCGCGACCCGCTGCGTTACAAGGATAATGACGATGTAGAGGAATACAGGCTTAATCTGGTGGTCAACATCAGTTTATGGGATAAAAAAGAGAATAAATTGCTGTGGGAGGAAAATGGTTTCACCGGAGATACGACGTATTTCCCCGCGCAGAAATCAGAAGATGCCGCGATTAAAGTCGCACTCGATGACCTGGCCCGCAGGATCGTCGCCCGCGTTGTGGAAGAATGGTAAAGAAAGACCGCATATATCTGGTTACCGGCCATGATGTTCCCGCCAAAGACAAAGCGCTTAAAGAGATAAAATCCAAGTATCTTTCCGTTTTAACCGAGCAATTCAATCTTGATACCGTTTATGCCAAGGATGTGATACTGCAAGATCTGCAGGAGAAGTTGTTATATATGGCTGTTTCAGCCGGCCACAGGATGGTAGTGATAAAGCAGGCGTCGGCCTTGAAGAAAGATTGTAAGGAATATCTGGAGAAATATGTGCAGTCGCCCAATCCGGCGGTCATATTAGTGCTGGAGATGGAAGCATTTGACAGGAAAGACAGGTTCAGCGCGATCGTCAGCGCGCACGCGACGACCCTGCAGTTCCGGCAAGAAATACATAAGACGACATTCGCTCTTGCGGATGAAATACGTTCCGGAAAGCCGGCGGCGAGCCTCAATATCCTTCACCAATTGCTTAAAAACGGCCAGAAACCCGAGCTTATTCTGGGCGGATTGAGGGCAGGGTTGTCCCGGAATGCGGCCGATATCGCCGCGATGCGCAAGCTTAATAAGCTGCTTTTGGAATGCGATCTCGCTATAAAAACCAGCATGCTCAAGCCTGCATTCGCTCTTGAGCGGTTGGTGGTGAGTTTATGCTGTTTTAAGCAAGCGTTTCGCTAGACGGGATTTGTTGCGGTTGGCGGTATTTGAATGAATAATGCGCTTTTTCGCAGCCTTGTCGAGCAACGACGCAACTTTTTTGAATAATGTTTTCGCTTCCGCGGCATTCTTTTCACTCAATAAGACCTGGAACTTTTTCAGTGTTTTCTTGAGTTCACGCCTTATCGTTTGATTGTGGGAATGTCTTTTTGCGTCAACACGCAATGATTTTACAGCAGCGCGACGATTAGCCATATGGTAACTCCTTCTCGGTAAATTAGTTTAAAGTCAGGTGGAAAGAATAACATAGATTTAACAATATGTCAATAGATAAAAGCACAAAAGATTCAAATCATGGTATCGCGCGGTCCGCGGGGGTGATGGCGCTCGCCACCGTAACGTCCCGGATCCTAGGTTTTATCCGCGATATCGTCATAGCGAGGCTTTTTGGCGTATATCTGTACGCGCAGGCGTTCGTTATCGCGTTTAAGATCCCTAATTTATTCCGCGACCTGGTTGGGGAGGGGGCGACTAACGCCGCGATAGTGCCGGTTTTCAGCGAATATCTTGCAAAAGGGACGAAAGAAGAGTTCTGGGAACTGGCAAATACGCTGATGAACGTGCTTTTGGTCGTTTTGTCCGCGATAACGGTCTTGGGTATTGTTTTTTCCCCTGTTCTCGTGCGTCTCATAGCTCCAGGTTTTACGGCAGATCCCGCCAAATTCAGCGCTACGGTGGCATTGAACCGCCTTATTTTTCCCTATATATTGCTTATTGGCCTTACCGCGTATTGCATGGGCATCCTGAATTCTTTGCGTCATTTCGCTCTTCCAGCTTTCGGGCCGTGTCTGCTGAATATATCGATTATTGTTTGCGCGCTTGTCTGGGGCGAAGGCGTAAAAGGCCTGGCAACGGGCGTTCTGATCGGCGGCATCCTTCAGCTCGCCGTGCAGGTGCCGGTTTTGTATGGCAAGGGTTTCAGGTTCCGTTTTAACGGGCAATTCGATCATCCCGCTGTGCGGAGGATCGGCGCATTGATGGCGCCGCGCGTATTCAGTTCCGCGATCTATCAGTTGAATAATTTCGTAGATTCGATCTTCGGCTCCTTGTTTTGGATCGTTGGAGAAGGCGGGGTCGCGGCGTTATATTTTTCATACCGGCTGATCCAATTCCCCCTTGGGGTTTTCGGGAATTCGTTGTCCCAAGCCATGCTGCCCGCGCTTTCCTGTCAGGCCGTTGAGGAGGATTACGCGAAACTCAAGGAAACTCTTTTATTCGGACTGCGTTCGGTACTTTTTGTCATGGTGCCTGCGTCTGTCGGGTTCATGGTGTTATCGAAGACGATCGTATCTTCTCTTTTTGAAGGGGGCAGGTTTAATTCGTATTCGACAGGCATCACGTCAGGCGCGTTGTTTTTCTATAGCATCGGTTTGTTCGCGTTCGGAGCAACCCGGATCGTGCAATGCGGCTATTTCGCGCTTAAGGATACGGTTACGCCGACGAAAGTCGCCGGGATCGCCCTGATCCTTAATATCGGCTTGAACGCGGTTCTTATGTTCCCTATGAAGCTGGCGGGCCTCGCTCTCGCCACGTCTCTCTCGGGCATTATCAGTTTTTTTATCCTCTTTATGATGCTTCGAAAGAAACTCGGAGGTTTGCAGGTCGGCGGTCTTATGGAATTTACGCTCCGGGTGTTGTGCGCCAGTATTGTCATGGGAGAGGTCTGCTTTATAGCTTCGACATATCACTTTCCGCTGCACAATCATCTGCTGGTCCGTATTGTCGATCTCCTCTTGCCGATAATCTGCGCGGCGGCGGCCTATTTTATTATGTGTATTGTGCTCAAGATCGAACAGGTCAGGAACATAGGTAAGTTATTTAAGATCCGTACATAGCGTTCCGGCGGTCTGCATGGCGCGGCCTGTTCCCGCGTCACATCGTCCGTGTGCCCCTCCGAAGCGCGCTCCAACAGACCACGTCGCGCTCCGCAGCAAGGATTATGATGGATACCGGCCTTAAGAAAAAAGTCGATTCGCTGCCTGAAGCCCCGGGCGTCTATATTTATAAAGACGTTGCCGGCAATATTATTTATATCGGGAAGGCCAGGATACTGAAAAGGCGAGTGCAGTCGTATTTTAACCGGTATTTGTCGGCGAAAACCCAGGCGCTGGTGTCGCGCATAGCCGACCTGGAATATATCCTGACGCCGACCGAATTCCAGGCGCAGCTTCTGGAAGCCTCGCTGATAAAAGAGAAGCAGCCGCAGTACAATATTAGTTTAAAAGACGACAAATCATTCCCGCTGATCAAGATCAGCGCAGACCCGTTCCCGGTTATAACCATATGCCGCAATAAAGATCAGGGCAAACAGGAGAAAGATAAGGCGCTATACTATGGCCCGTACGCGAATTCAAAGATCCTGCGTCAAGCCTTGAAGGTGATCAGGAAGATCTTTGGCTTCCGCACCTGCGCGGCGATGCCCGCGCAACCGTGTTTGTATTTCAGGCTGAAACTCTGCCCTGGGCCGTGCGCGGACCGTATCAGCCGGAGGCAATACGCGGAGATCATCAAAGATATCAGGTTGTTCCTCGACTCAAAATACGAGAAGCTCATCGATAAACTTTCGTTTGAGATGCGCGAGGCCGCCCAGGCGCGGCGGTTCGAGGACGCGGCAAAATTGCGCGACCGTATTTTCGCGCTGTCCGCGATAGGCAGGGATAAAGTCCATTTTACCAGCGCGGACGAGCTGGAGGATCTCAAAAATCTCGCGGGGCTGAAAGCTATGCCCTTGCGCATCGAAGGATTCGACATTTCGAATATATCGGGCCGGGAGGCCACGGGTGCCATGGTCAGTTTTTATAAAGGTGTCCCCGATAAGCGCAATTACCGCAAATTCAGGATAAATACCGTGACCGGAGCCGACGACTACGCGATGATGCAGGAAGTCGTGCGGCGCAGATACGCGCGTTTGGTTAAAGAAAATCTGGAATTGCCGGATTTGATATTGATAGACGGCGGCAAACAGCATTTGCTCGCTGTTCAGCGCGCGTTGTCGGGATTGGGGCTTGATCGCGCTCTGTTAAGTATTGCAAAAGAGGACGAGAACCTGTATATTAAGGGTAAGGATAAACCGATCCGGCTCGCGCGCGATACCCCCGCGTTGAACTTGATCCGCAGGGTCAGGGATGAAGCGCATCGTTTCGCGCGAGCGTATCATCACCTGTTGCATAAAAAGAAGACATTTGACGCATGACGCCATTCGCCCGGAAGGTATACAGGATCGTCAGTAAGATCCCCATAGGTGAAACTCGGTCGTATCAATGGGTGGCGGCCAGGGCCGGCAGCCCTCGGGCGTGCAGGGCGGTCGGGCAGATCCTGAAACGCAATCCGTGGCCGGTCATTATCCCCTGCCACCGGGTCATCGCCGGAGATAAAACACCGGGGGGGTATGTGTTCGGTCCGCGGAAAAAGAAATTATTATTGGAGCAGGAAAGGATCGTAAAACAGTGTCTGTCGACCAAAAAATAAGAACCGTTCTTTATTATGCGAGCGTTACGGCGTTCCTCATAGGATTGCCGTTCATCCTGGCGTTTGCCTTCAGCTATAAATTCGACCGCCGCAGCTTCAAGTTCACAAAGACGGGCATTATTTCTATTCGCACGCAGCCGTCGGGCGCATCGGTTACGCTGGATAAACAGGCCTTGCCGGATAAAACGCCCATGTCTGTTCCTGAGCTTCTTCCGGGCAGATATACCGTTACGCTGGAACTGGAAGGGTATTATCCTTATATCGGCGAGATCGGAGTCGACGCGGGGCGCGTTGCGCGTCTCGAGAAGATCATCCTTTTCCCTTTGCGGCCGGACATAAAGCAGATAAACAGGGACAGGATATCATTTTTCTGGCGCGATGAAACAAGATCTTCGCTGTACTACGTAAACCGGGATGAAAACGCGGTGTACCGCTCCGATCTGGAAGGCGGCCATTTTGAACAGGTTTGTTCCTTTTTGCCTATCATACCTCCGCCCAAGAAATGGGAGATATCCCCTGACAAAACCCGGCTGTTTTATTTCAATGCGCGCCAGGTGGGTATTGTTACAATGCCGCAGGGTAAAAAAGGCAGGGATTCCGGGAGCGCGATCATTTTAAATTTCCCTTCGGATGTGATAAACGATGTGTTTTGGTATGCGGACAGCTATTATATCATTTTGATCTGCAGCCGGCGGATCTTGATCTGTGAGACCCGCGAAAACGCGATCCCCGTAACGCTGGTCAATCTGGCAAATCGCAATGCCTCCGGTTTTTATGACGCGCATTCGGACAGTTTGTATTTTATGGACGCGCAGGAAGCTCCTGACGGCAACGTATACGACAACCTTTACCGGCTGGAAATGCGCAATCGCATATATCCTTTTTCCTTACCTGATTTTATTACCCTGAAAGGCCTGGAGCAGCGTATGAATATGCTCGACAGGCGCCCCGAAGAGAGAAAAGATGGGAAAAAACCATAACCGGCGCGTCATTCGTTTTCTGGAAATGCTCCCAGGCGCTCTTTCGTGGAGTATTATCGCGTTTTTTGTCGGCCTGGCGATAGCCAAACCTGTGTACTGCGCCATCCTTATCATTGTTTTCGATTTTTACTGGATCATCCGTACGGTTTATCTGACAACATTGCTGGTGATGGCGAACCGCCAGCTGGCCAAGCAGCGCAACAGAAACTGGCTCAGATCGTGCCAGAAAATTGAACGCTGGGCTGAGCTGTACCATGTGATCATCTTCCCTGTGTATAAAGAAGGGCTCGATATCCTGCGGCCGTCCCTGGAGGCTTTAAAAGAGACGCATTACCCGCAGAATAAGATGTGCGTTGTGATGGCGTTCGAGGAACGGTATAAGCCGGCAGCCGAACATGCGGGCGCGCTTAATAAGGAGTACCGGGGCGAGTTTTTCGATTTTCTGACCGTGTTCCATCCGGATAATCGCGCCGGAGAGAAGCGCCTTAAGGGCGCTAACGCGACATGGGCGGCCAGGCAGGCGAAGGAGTTCCTGCAGTCTAAAGGGATCCCGCTTGACAAGGTTATTGTGTCATGTTTTGACGCCGATACGTGCGTTGACGGGGAATATTTCGGGTGTCTCTCGTATCATTTCCTGACCTCTCCTAAACCGCATCAAGCGAGTTACCAGCCGGTTCCCGTATATAACAATAATATCTGGTACGCGCCGGCGTTCGCGCGACTCATCGAAACAAGCGCGTCGTTTTGCCAGATGATAGAAAGCATGCGCTTGGAGAAATTCGTCACTTTTTCCAGCCACAGCATGTCTTTTAAGACGCTGGTTGACATCGGCTACTGGCCCGTTGATATGATCTCGGACGATTCGGTTGTTTATTGGAAGGCGTTCCTTCATTTCAACGGCGATTACCGGGTCGTCCCTTTGTACACGACAGTTTCGATGGACGCCGCGTACAGCAGCAACTTTTTAAAAACGCTCTGGGTTCAGTACAAGCAGAAACGGCGTTGGGCATGGGGTGTTGAGAATTTCCCGTTTTTAGTCAGCAGATTTTTGCGTAATCCCCGCATACCATTGGTTACCAAGGCCCG
>JBAYMQ010000004.1:0-13402 GCA_041663465.1 Candidatus Omnitrophota bacterium
GAGAAACGCACCAGCGAGGTCTGGAAAATGCTATCGGCCGTCAAGACCGAATTCTCTAAGTTCGGAGAGATCATAGACCGCACGCAGAAGAAGATCCAGGAAGCGGGTAATATTATCGAGGAAGCCGCGTCAAAGGGCCGCAATATAGAGAAGAAATTAAGCAAGATCCAGGAACTTCCTTCCGAACAGATCGATGTGATTGAAGACAAAAACACCAGTGGATAGGATCGATACTCAAAAAACGAATAGACCGCCTCAGTTCCCCGAAGTGTGCGTGGTTGAGGCGTCAGCGGGTTCCGGCAAGACCTATGAGCTTGCTACCAGGTACCTGCGTTTGCTGTTCGACCCGTCTCTGCAGGACCGCAACATCTGCCTGAAGCACATTCTCGCCATAACTTTTACCAATAAAGCGTGCCTTGAAATGAAGGCCAGGATACTTTTGTTTTTAAAGCAGCTCGCGCTGGATCAGTTCGAAGATGACAAGGACAAAGCTAACCTGTTGTCGAAATTGAAGTGCGATGAGGCGCTCGCGCGCAAAAAGGCGCACCTGGTGATGGATGAGATCATCCGGCGGTATAATTATTTCCAGGTGCAGACGATCGATAGCTTTATCAACGCGATCCTGTCCGGCTGCGCCTTTAAGCTGGATCTGTCGAGCGATTTTCGCATTAAGAACGATTTTCGCGAGTATCTTGTTTTTAGTTTTGATGAAATGATCGAGAACGCGAACGAGGATCCGAAAGTAAAAGAGCGGTTTCATCAGTTCCTGCAGAATTATCTCTATCTGGAACAGAAACGGTCATGGTTCCCGAAGAACGATATCATAGAGATCATGGGATTGCTGCTTAACGCGCGCAACAGCTACGGCCTTGAGTTCAAGAGATCCGGAAAGGATCTGAAAGCCATCCGCGATAAGCGCCGGAGGATCCTGGAGCGTATGCTGAAGATCCGGGGGGATTTCCCCGAGGGAGCCAACGGCACGTACTGGCGTAAATTCGAAAATGATTTTAATGACGCGGTACCTCTGAATTCTATAGATGATTTTTTTAACCCTTTCTCTAAAGAGGAATTCCCGGCTAAGAAGAACGCTCAAATCCCGGGCGGGACGGCAAACCTTTGGCGGCAGGTGAAATCGGATATCGGTCAGCTTTATGAATGGGAAGCGTTCTCGCGCTTTAATCCGTATATCGACATATTTCAGGGCGTTGAAGAGAATTTTAAGATAGTGTGCCGTGAAGATGACATTATGTTCCTGGCGGAACTGAACGCCAAGGCCCAGGATCTGTTCACGTTCGGCTCCATAAGCGTCCCCGAGCTTTATTACCGGCTCGCCACGCAGTTCAGGCATTTTCTTATCGATGAATTCCAGGATACCAGTATCTTGCAGTGGAAGAACTTGTTTCCCATGGTTGAGGAAGCGCTGGCGACCGGCGGGTCGTTATTCTATGTGGGCGACAAGAAACAGGCGATTTTCCGCTGGCGCGGCGGTGAAGTCGCTTTGATGGATTATTTAAAGAGGCAGTTGTCCGCGTTTAACGTGAATTCTACCCCGCTGACGCGAAATTTCAGGTCGCAGAAAGAGGTGGTGGAATTTAATAATACCATATTTTCGTCCGATAATATAAACCGCGTGCTCGGCCAGGTCAAAGAGAGCAAGAAAAGTTTTATCGATCTAAGCGAGGAGGATACCGCGGATATCCGCGGTATATTCTCAAATTCCCGCCAGACATTTAAAGAGAAGTATTCGCGGGGATATGTGGAGGTTAATTCCATAGACAGGGCTGATAGCGATGACGCGAACAGCCTCATTAAGGAAGAGGTGTACGCGCGCATCGAAAGATTGACCGGGCGGTTCAGGCCCAAGGATATTGCTATTTTGTGCCGCAGCAACAATGATGTGGAACGCGTCACCTCCTGGCTGCTCGAGAGGAAACTGCCCTGCGAATCTGAAAAGACTTTGAACATTCGCGAGAACTCAATCGTGAAAGAACTCGCGGCTTTTCTGACTTTTTTGAATTCTCCCATAGATGACCTGGCGTTTGCCACCTTTGTCATGGGGGAGATATTTACGAAGGCAAGCGGCATTTCAAATGAAAAGATCCGGGGCTTCCTGTTCGAAGCGGGGGCCAGGTACCGGCATAAGTCAAAGCCGTATTTATATCGCTCGTTCAAGAATGAGTTCCCTCAGGCCTGGGAGGGTTTGGTTGAGGAATTCTTCAAGACGGTCGGATTCGTGCCGCTTTATGAGTTGGTGATCTCGATCCTGCGTAAATTCGGCGTGCTGGACCGTTTTCCCCAGGCGCAGGGATTTGTTATGAAATTCCTCGAGGTTGTCAAGGAGAGGGAAGATGATTATCAGAACATAGCGAGGTTCCTGGAATATTTCAATAATGAATTGCCCGAGAATCTTTTTGTTCACGTCGCGTCAAGCGACTCTATCCGCGTCCTCACCATTCATAAGTCCAAGGGGTTGGAGTTTCCCGCGGTCATAATCCCTTTTTTTGAAGTTAATATCCGCATAGGCGGCGGCCAGAATACTAACGCGTCTTTTGTTATAGACGCGCGCGACGAAAATCTGGGGCTGACGTCGTTGAATAAGGAACGCACGAAATATTCCCCGGATCTGGAGCAGCGTTACCGCCTGGAGTACAAGAAAGCGCTTATTGATGAGTTGAATAATTTGTATGTCGCCAGCACGCGGGCGCAGCACGAGCTCTATATTTTTGTATCGGAGAAAATCGGGAAAGAGTTTAATATCGCTTCGCTTTTGATACCCGAAGACATGCGAACGCGCGGCTCTACCGCGTCCTATAAGCCCAAAGCCGAAAAAAAGGAGACGGAGACTGTCCTTTTGGGCGCATCAAAGTACCGCGATTGGATAGGTTTCTTAAAAGATGAGTTTGAGGGTATTTCGTCGGTTAAAGATTACGAACGGATCGCGCATGGTAACGCGCTTCACGGTGTTCTTGCCCGCATAGGCAACCTCGCGGGAAAGGATCCCCAGACCGCGGTCACGGCCGCGCTGGACCGCGCAAAACTGGATTATCAATATTTTACGGATTGGGGATCTGTTGAGAAAACCTTGCGCCGACTCGTCGCCCATCCGAAAGCGCGTGATCTTTTTGCCGTTCCGGGCGGCGATGTGTATGCGGAGCGGGAAATGGTAGATCCCTCCGGCAATACCCGGCGCGCCGACAGGTTGATCGTTAGAGACAACGAGGTTATTGTTATCGACTATAAGAGCGGCAAAACCGGCGAGGATCAATACGCCGCGCAGATACGGGAATATGCCCGGATCCTGCGTTCAATTTATCCCGAGAGGTCCATAAAAGCTTTTTTAGTGTATTGTGATGATATTATCGTGGAAGAGGTAAAATGCGGCGCGTGATCACGTATCAATTGTCGGATAATTTAATACAGAAGCTCGCTGATCTTCTTGTTAAGGAGTATTTGACGAAAGACGGGGATATCAGCAAGCTCGCTTTTGTATTCGGAGGGAAGCGGCCCGGCCTTTTTCTGAAAAAAGAGCTTTCCTCCCGGATGTCAAAAGGATATTTCCCTCCCGCGGTTTTCTCTATTGACGAGTATGTCGACTATACGCTTCAGCGCTCGGGCGCGTATTTACGCCTCAATGACCTTGAAGCGTGTTTTCTTATGTACCGTTTGGTCAAGCTCCATACGCCCGGTATATTGAAGCGCAGGGAAGGGTTCGCGCAGTTTTTGCCGTGGGCGCGGGAGATCCTGAAGTTCATCGATCATCTGGATCTTGAGGATATCGGAGCGGAATCCATTAAGGACATACAATTGAACGCTCAGATAGGTTATGATGTGCCTGTGGATATCAACCAGCTTCTGGCGCACATACTTTTATTGCGGGAGGAATATCACAGGGAACTCACCAAAAAGAATGCCTTGTCGCGCGGCCTGTCGTATCTTCTCGCCAGCAGGATCGATGCTCCCGACCTGGGCGATTTCGACAAAGTATTCTTTTGCAACTTCTTTTATTTACATAAATCCGAGGAGCGGCTGATACAGAATGCGGTAAAATCGGATAAGGCGGTGCTGATATTCCAGGGCGGCAGGGAATGGCCGGTCCTGGATCAGCTCGCGCAGCGCACCGGCTGGCAGATCGACGCTTCACCCGAGCGCGCGCCGTCGTATAAACTATCTATCCGGGCAGGTTTCGATCTTCATTCGCAGGTGTGCCTGGTGCGCGATATCGTCAAAGATATCGCGGAGCCCAAAGAGAGTGTTATCGTACTGCCTGACGCGAACAGCCTTATTCCGCTTGTATCGGAAGTTTCGAGTTTGATCGAGGATTTTAATGTTTCCCTTGGATATCCTCTGACGCGTTCGCCTTTGTATTCCTTGTTTGAATGCGTTGCCCGCGCCCAGCAGACGAAGAAAGGCGGATTGTATTACGCCAAGGATTATTTGCGCGCCTTAAGCCATCCGCTGGTCAAAAATTTGAGGTTGGCCAATAATGACCCCTCAGTAACAAGGATCCTGGCGCATAAGATAGAAGAGATCATCACCGGGAAGGAAGAAACGGATTTTGGCGGCAGTTTATTCGTAGATCCGCATCGAATAGAAAACTCTCATGATGTTTACGATCTCGCGCTCGCCAAGATGAAACATATGGATGTTCAGGTTTCCGCTGAGGAACTTAAAAACGTCCTGAAAGAACTGCATCAATACCTTTTTTTCGCGTGGGAAGAGATGGGGACATTCGGCGATTTCGCGCGGGCTCTTGAATATCTCTTGCGGGTTTTGCTCGAGAAAAGTTTCCTGAGCAATTATCCGCTTAATCTTAAGATCGTAAGCCGCGTAATGGCTTTGCGCGAGGAATTCGCGTGCGCGTCATTCAGCAAGGAGCTGTTCAAGCAGGAAGAATTATTCAAAGTGTTCATAAATAATTTAGAGAACGAGATGGTGAATTTTTCAGGCTCGCCGCTCAAAGGATTGCAGATCTTAGGGCTGCTTGAAACGCGGTCGCTAAATTTCAAAAACGTCGTTGTCATGGATACGAATGAGAATAAACTTCCCGCTCTTAAGATCACGCAGCCGCTTATTCCGCGTGAGATCATGGTCAGGCTGGGAATAGACCAGCTTGAGCAGGAAGAAGAGATCCAGCGGTATCAATTCAGGCGGCTTATCTCGTCGGCGGAGCGCGTATATCTGGTGTATCAGGAAGATGCCCGTAACGAGCGCAGCAGGTTCATTGAAGAACTATTGTGGGAGCGTGAAAAAGCGCAAATGAAGCTCGGGGTCCTGTCTGTGACGCGGGGGCTCTTCAGCATAGATACCCGGCCGCGCAAAGTCTCCGTGAAAAAGAAGGGACATGAATTGGAGCTTTTAAGCGCAATGACCTATTCCGCTTCAGGCGTTAACGCTTACCTGACGTGTCCGTTGCAGTTTTATTACCGCTATGTTCTTGGTTTAGAGGAAAAAGACGACATTTTAGATGAGCCCGAAGCCAGGGATATAGGAACGTTTATCCATGAGCTGTTAGAGACTACGTTCTCCAGGTTCCTTCATAAGCGGCCTGTCATAGACAAAGCATTTGAGAAATATTTTTTTGACGAATTGAATGAACAATTCGGGAGGAAGCTGGAGAAACGCATGAAATCCGATTCTTTCCTGCTTAAAGAGATCCTGGATCTGCGCATGAAAGACTTCCTGGCAAACGAACGCGGCAGGCCTGTTATCCAGCTCCTGGGGCTTGAACAGAAGATGGAAGGTGTGATCCGTTTCGGCATGGACAAGGAATATAAGTTTCAGGCCCGCGTCGACCGCATAGACCGTCTCGCGGACGGCACCGTTGTCGTCATAGATTACAAAACGGGCGACGTAAAACATATCATCCCTAAGAACGGCATTGATTTTGACTCGGTTCAGTTTAACCGGCAATGGATACGCGATAATATTCGATCGTTCCAACTGCCGTTGTACCTTCATTTTCTTGATGAACGCTTTCCCGGGGATCGCACGAACGCGTGCCTTTACAATATCCGCGAAGCCGGGGCCAGGGACGGCCTGGTAAATCTACTTAAGACAGAGCAGGATTTCGGCGATAAAGACAGGCTTATGCTGGAATATATGAACGCGCTTGGCAGTATTATAGCTGAGATATTGGATCCCGGTGTCGATTTCGCGCCGGATGACTCAAACGAGCGCGCGTGCGGGTATTGTCCGTTCGGCGCTTTATGTAAATAAAGGGTTTAAGAGCATGAGTATACCTGATTATCCTGTATTCAGGCAGTTGGAATTAGACGATCGGGTTGTGTTTGACGCCGCGTTCAAACGTTACCCGCCGGAGAACTCGGAATACACATTTACGAATCTGTATTGCTGGCGTAACGCGCACGGTTTCGGTATTTCAAAGCTGGAAGACTTTTTGCTCCTTGTTTCGCAAGGCCCCGGGTTTAAAGCTTATTATCCTCCTATCGGGCCGGTTGATCCCACTAAAGTTATAAAAAAGGTTCTGGCGGACAGTCACGGGGAATTTGTCCGCGTTCCTGAAAAGAGTTTGTCTTTTCTTGCCAACGATCGCTTATTCCGGATGGATGAAGACCGCGATAACGCCGATTATTTGTTTGACGCGCAGGATCTGATCAGGCTTGAAGGCCGTAAATATGACGGTAAACGGAATTTAATAAAAAAATTCAGATCCGAATATCAATATGAATATGTCCCGGTTACGCCGGATGCTGTGCCTGAAATCCTGAGTTTTCAGGATGTCTGGTGTGTTGAAAAAGGTTGCAGCCAGAGCAAGAGCCTGCAGGATGAGTCGGACGCCGTCAGGATCATGCTCCAACATCTGCGTTTGTTTTCACTTAAGGCCGGCGCGTTACGCGTGGGTTCTAATATTTGCGCTATTTGCGTAGCGGAAGCTTTGAATCCTGAAACGCTCGTAATTCACGCGCTCAAAGGGGCGCAGGGAATGCCCGGGATCAACCAAACCATGTTTAATGAGTTCTTATCCAGGGAGGCGGGAATGAGCCGTTTTATAAACATGGAGCAGGATCTGGGGGTGGCGGGTTTGCGAAAATTCAAGGAGTCGTATCAACCGGTTCGTTTGGTTAGAAAATTTACCTTGAGTTTAGCTGATGAAAGGGTTAAAATATAGTCAATATTTTATCCAAGGTCGCGTATATGGCGGGCGAATTCAAGAAGATCCTGATAATCGACGATGAAGCGGATATTTGCGTATTTTCCAAGAAGATCCTGGAGCGCACGGGAAAATTCCAGGCTACTGTTACGCAGAATTCCGCCGACGGTATTAACATCGCGCGTTCCGATAAGCCGGATATAATCCTGCTTGATATTAATATGCCCCGGCTCGAAGGGGACGAAGTCGCGCACGTGCTTTCAGCGTCCCCGTTAACCAGCAGCATTCCCATCGTATTTATTACTTCATTATTGCATAAAGCGGAACCTGACCAGGATAAAACAAGTAACAGGTATTTCTTCCTTCCAAAGCCCATATCTCCTAATGAAATGATCGACAGGATAGAAGAGATCCTTGGGATGAAAACGTTCTAGGGCAATCAAGGAGGGAGAGATGGCGGTTAAAAAGACCGGTGAAAAATATCGTTGCAGCGTATGCGGCAATGAAGTCGTGGTTACGAAGGTCGGCGGGGGCACGCTCGTGTGCTGCGGGAAAGAAATGATGGAATTAAAGGAGTCGTAATGGCAAAATCAATCAAAGGTACCAGAACGGAGAAGAATCTATTAGCGGCGTTCGCCGGGGAATCCCAGGCGCGCACACGGTATACGTATTTCGCTTCCGCCGCGCGCAAAGAAGGATTTGAGCAGGTCGCGAATATTTTCATGGAGACCGCGGAGAATGAAAAAGAACATGCCAAGATCTTTTTTAAATATCTTGAGGGCGGAGAGACTGAGATAACCGCGTCTTATCCCGCGGGCATGATCAGGGACACAAAATCAAACCTTGAGGGGGCCGCGGCCGGGGAAAAGATGGAATGGACCGTTATTTATTCCGATTTCGCCAAGATCGCGAAAGAGGAAGGGTTCCCGGACATCGCGAATTCGTTTGAACAAATATCGAAAGTGGAAAAATTTCATGAAAGCCGCTACCGCAGGCTTATCGGGAATATCGCCAAAGGCGAAGTGTTCAAGAAGAAGACGGTGACAAAATGGCATTGCATCAACTGTGGCTATGTCCATGAAGGCGCGGAAGCGCCTAACGAATGCCCGGCGTGCCGGCATCCGCAAGCGTTTTATGAGGTTCTTGCTGAGAATTTTTAGGTTCCGTAAAGAGCCTTCAATATAACGCGCTTTGTTTCTTTCAATAAAAGGAAAGACGGGATATGGGTAAAGATAAAGGTTTCCCCTGGGCCTGGTTCATGATATTTGTTGTTTTTGGCTTGGTGTGCTTTATTTCCGGGGGGCTCGTAGCCAATATTATACATAAGAAGCAATTTAGCGCGGCTCAGGTTCAATTATCGAAAAAGTTAGAATTGGAATCTGCGGAAACATCCGTGATCTCTGCGGATGGGAATATTGCCGCGCCGCCGGCCGTACCCGAGAAAGTTATTGAACAACGTCCGGGTTTCGATCAGCGCATCCAGGAAATCTCAGGAGATATGACGTACCGGCAGGTGGAAAGCTTTGCGGGCGTACCGCGTGATAAAACGAAGGACAGCCAGGCGCGTGAGGTTTGGATCTATCCTTCCGAGAAGTCCGGTTATCGCAACGTTGTGTATTTTTCTTCGGGAAAAGTCGTCCAATCAGGAAGCCTGCCTTTGAATAGCGTTCTCGATTAGTCTCCCGCGTATAAGATTGAAAACCTTTTTCTTGACGCTCTATATATTTCATGTAAAATAATATTCTATTCCCCCTTAGCTCAGCTGGTAGAGCGAGTGGCTGTGAGAGTCCGCCGTTAGGCGGGCGAGCAACCGAATGCAGGGGTGGCGAGCGTGGTGAAGCGTGATACACGCAGATATGGCGACCGCCGCTTGTCATCGCGAAATTCATGCTCAAGCGCAGCTCCCGCGGGAAACCGCGGCTGAAACTGCAGGAGAATTGTCCGCCTGAGTGCGCAAATATTCAGGTGGATCCTTGAAGCCACACAAGAAATTGTTTGGCGGAAAGGACTGGAAGCCCGAACGTAAAGACGCGGGTAATCAGCAGCCGAGCCCTCATTGAAGATGCGAAAGCTTTTGATGAGGGAAGGTTCAGAGACTATGCACCTGCTGCCTAATGCGAAAGCAATGGCAAAGATATAGTCCACTTCCGATAGTAACATCGGGTAGAGTGTAACCACCAGGTCCGAGGTTCGAGTCCTCGAGGGGGAGCCAATTTAATCTCTCAAAATTCATAATGAGAGATAAGCGTAGCCCTGAATGCAGCAAGCATTCAGGGCTATTTTTATGTCCCGATGTGCCAAAAGATCACCAGTTAGTTAAGGATCCATAGTCAAGGCTTTACCGTCGATAATTGTCACTGTTTGAGCGGTAATTTAAAGCATTAGCCAGGCTTTTTTTGTTGGGTAATTGATTAATATTGAAATAGTATAATTAATGGTTATAATAGTAAACAGTATACCAGTTTTACTATTAGAATCGAAAATGATTCGACGTAGTAATATAAGTAAAAGAGGATATTTTATGAAAAAATATTTTGAATTCAAAAAGTTTTGTTTAGTTTTTTTAATGGGCATGTTTATTTTTTCTTTAACGGGGTGTTTAACATGTTCGAAAAACGGCGGCATAAATAAAAGTACGCTCAAAGGATACTCAATTGATACCGATGTTTTTACGACGGCACAGAGGACAATTGTGCCTGGCCCAAAAACAACGGCAGCGGTTAATCTTGATGAGATTTCAAAATATAGCCAATACGGCTATGGAGACTGGAAGATCGGCGAACCTCTTAAAGCCGTAACGCGCACTGATATCATGCCGGCTCTTTATGACATGACAGCGGTTACTAAAAGAACAAAGCTTTTGAATTTCTTTACTATGACTGATATCCATATAACTGACAAAGAATCTCCTAATCAGTTGATTTATCTTCAGCATTTGCATCCAACATCGCCATTTAGTGTTTCGGTGTATTCAGGTACCATGTTGTTTACTCCTCAAGTTCTTGACGCGGCCGTCCAGACTATAAATGCCCTTCATGAAAACGATCCATTTGATTTCGGCATCTCGCTGGGTGATACCTGCAACAGTACGCAGTACAACGAGCTAAGGTGGTATATTGATGTTCTTGACGGCAAGGTTATCATTCCAAGTTCCGGTGCTCATTTAGGAGCCGATACCATTGATTATCAGAAGCCTTTCAAGGCAGCCGGACTTGATAAGGCAATTCCCTGGTATCAGGCTCTTGGTAACCACGATCATTTCTTTATCGGTTCATTGCCTGTGGATAATGGTCCTCGAAAGGACCTTCGAGAATCTTACATAAGCGACAATGTTTTTGCTGTTGGAGATCTCCTCGCTAATCCTGCAAACATAGCCAAATCTGATTATTATATGGGTATACTAGATGGTTCGACTCCTTATGGCGACATCAAATATGCGGGGCCAGTTACAGACTTTAAGAGTCCTCCAAAGATTGCGACTGATCCGAACCGCCGTTCACTCAAGAGGGATGAATGGATGAAAGAATTCTTTAAAACATCAACAAGCCCGGTCGGTCACGGTTTCAACATAACCAATGCCAACAAGGGTTTTGCCTGTTATAGCTTTGTGCCGAAGTCGACCATGCCGATCAAGGTTATTGTGTTGGATGATACCCAGAGGGAAGACGATGGCTCTGCCGACGTCCACGGACATGGTTTCCTTGACCGGCCGCGTTGGGATTGGCTTAAAAAAGAACTTGCGGATGGTGATGCTGGTGGTCAGCTTATGATCATTGCTGCGCACGTACCGATAGGCGTGGAAGTTACTGCGGCTAACTCCGAGATGGAGTGGTGGACCGACCCGCAAAATGCTGTAACTTTGCCGGGCCTGATTACTGAGCTTCAAAATCATCCTAATTTGCTCATGTGGATCTCGGGACATCGTCATTTAAATACCGTTAAAGCGTTTATTTCATCTGATCCAGTAAACGCTCCTGAAAAAGGTTTCTGGCAAATTGAAACTTCATCGTTAAGGGATTTCCCTCAGCAGTTTCGTACTTTTGAGATCTTCTTTAATAGCGACAATACTGTTTCAATAGTTACGACAGACGTTGATCCGGCAGTTAAGGACGGGTCGCTGGCTGCAACATCGCGTAAATATGCTATCGCGGCAAACCAGATAGTTGGTGCTGATATAAATAATTATAATCCAACTAACGACTCAAGCATAAAGCCAATGCCAAATGGTTCGTATAATGCGGAGCTTATCAAGCAATTGAGCCCTGAAATGCAGGCAAAATTAAGAAACTTACAGAGTCGGGATGTAAAATAGGATTTGAATTATTGAGATATAGTTATTAGCAACACCCCTTGGGGGAGCCAATTTAATCTCTCAAAATTCATAATGAGAGATAAGCGTAGCCCTGAATGTAGCAAACATTCAGGGCTATTTTTTTTGTTCAAAGGTGTCAAAGTTTTACTTGATATATATGTATAACAGTGTTATACTTATTTTGTGAAAGGAGATATAATATGACTTTATTAAAAGCATTTCGTTTGCCGGTTGGATTAGTTAATAGGTTAACCTCATTAGCAAAAGCTACGCGTCGCAGTGAGACTTTTTATGTTACCGATGCTTTAGCACATTATTTAGAAGACTATGCTGATGCGCAGATTGCCAAAGACCGTTTTAATGATCCTAAATCTAAGATTATTCCCGGCACAGAATTAAGGAGACAACTTGGTGTATAAAGTTGCTTATCTTGATTCAGTTGCGGAAGATCTTAAAAAGCTTGATAAATCTATAGTAAGAAAAATCCTTAACCGTATTGAGACTTATCTTGCTTTCGGCCCCAAAGAATTAGGCAAGCCTTTGAAAGGTGACTTTCAAGGCTATTGGCGATACCGATGGGGCGATTACCGGGTTATCTATAAAATATCGGAGCGCGAGATTTTGATTACCGTTTTACGTATTAGCAATAGAAAGGATGTATATAGATAACTTTTGTTTCCCGGTAATGATTGCAGCTTGAAACTAAATGCTTATTTATCTTTGTAATATTGGATAAGATTGACAAATCCTACCTATAAATCTATCTCTAAAGCCAGTAATTTTCCAGTATTTGACCATAGTAATTCTTGTAGTAAAGATGTTGTATTAATAGATACAATTATTACTTACACCAGTACGGAGAGTTTTTAATTTAACCCTCTGTAAGTAAAATACTTGCAGAGGTTTTTTGGTTTTCGTATAATAAAGCAATGAGAATTTGGGATATTACACCAAAAAATTATGCCGTAGTCACCTATTAGGTGAACATAGAGAGCTGCATGCCATATGGTCTGTCTTAACAAAGGATAAGAAAGGATATTCTAGGCATCCGGAGACCTTGCGATGGAAGGGTAAGTTAGCAGCTTTGTATTTAAGGCACAACATGCTTATTGAAGAAATGAAGAGCAGAGGTTATCGCCACAGCAGCAAGCTTAATCAGATATTTGCCATTGGTCTTAATAAACAATCAATATTTATAGACTCTCGTAAACAACAAGTGAAAATATTAAGAAACAAAAAATGCGATTGTAGAGTTTAATTCATGGAATATCTTTTTCGCATCCTTCGTTATGCACCAGTTACGAAATTCGTTCAATTCCGCCATCTAGGGGTTGTGAAACTCGACCAATCGACGGTATAAATATATCTCTATTTGTCCGGGTATTCTCAATATGTACCTTATATGCGGTTATAGTGAGGGCAGAGAAAAGAGAGATATAGTCATTAGTAATACCCTTGGGGGAGCCAATTTAATCTCTCAAAATTCATAATGAGAGATAAGCGTAGCCCTGAATGCAGCAAGCATTCAGGGCTATTTTTATGTCCCGATTTGTCAAAGAATTATGGATGATATTTGCGCATCGTCCTTTTTGGTTAGTACGTAGAACTGCAAAAATATTTGTTGTTTAACCTGTTGGGAGTGCTAAAATTAAGCTAAACATCGATGCAAGGTTCTTACTGGTAACCCGGTTTAAAAAAGGGGGCAAACCATGAGAAAAGTGATTTTAGCGGTTTTTTTTCTGGGATACGTATTCCTATTCCTGCCTGGATCAGCTCTTTTTGCGGAAAGGATCCCCAGGGGAGCGTCGCTGGTGATTGAAAAATACGGGATCAGTAAAGATGTTAAAAACGGCTGTTCTTCGGATATTTATGTCCCGACGAACACCGCGGCGGAATGGCAGGCGTTTATTAATCATGTCCCGTCTTGTGTGCAGGTTACCAATTCTTCTCCCAAGTTATGCGGCAATAGTAGTCATACC
>JBAYMQ010000005.1:0-12907 GCA_041663465.1 Candidatus Omnitrophota bacterium
TGAAGAGCGGCAAGAGTATGCCTGGGTTGAAGAATGGACCCGGCCTGAATTACCGCTTGCTATAAGAATGGATCTGACGCTCGGACCCGGGTCTTCAAACTCATCCTTTGTCAAGACCGTCAGCATTCCGGTGGCTGTACAAAAGGACAAAAAATGATTTTTTCGTCGCTTTCGGCTCCTCGCAATGACAGAATCAGGGGCAGCGTTTTAGTGATAGTGGTATGGTCATTGTTCATCCTGGCCAGTTTTGCCGTGGTTCTCGGATCTATGGTCAGGCAGAAGATGATCCTGGTCAAACGCCTTGAATCGCGCAATACGCTCAACGCGATCGCGGACGCGGCGATACCGCTCGGTATTGCCGAAGCCGGAAAATTTTCCGAGGCGGATTTTTTCGCTCTCAAGGATTCCTGGAGTAATAATGAAATGTTCAAGAGTATACCTGTTTCCGGAGGGACGTGCACGTTCCTCCGGCCGTTGCCTGAGCCCGCTGCCCAGGATCAGGTTTTTGCCTACGGCATGACCGACGAAGAGAGCAGAATAAATATCAACAAAGCGGATATGGAATTGCTGGTGTCCTTGATGAGAGTGGTCCTGGGCTGCGATGATAGCGAGGCGCAGGCTCTTGCCGCGTCGCTGATAGACTGGCGCGATGCCGATAACGATCTGTCCATACCCGCGGGGAGCGCTGAGACCACTTATTATAGGAATAGCCAATATCCCTACGAGGCGAAAAACGCTCCGTTCCAGATCCTTGAGGAGATCCGGTTGGTCAAGGGTTTTGACGCAAATGTCTTTGATTTATTGAAAAATTATATTACAATTTATGGAAGCGGTCGTGTTAATATAAATACGGCAGGCAGGGCGGTTTTATATACGATCGGCCTTTCGCAGATGATGGTCGACAGGCTCCTGGTTGTGCGGGCCGGCAAGGATCGCGTTGCCGGAACCGAAGACGATATGGTTTTTACCTCCATTTCGGAGGTCGGGCCTGAAGTTACCAAGACCGGCGGTTTTTCGCCTGACGAACTGGCGACATTCAACAGAGTGATCGACAGCCGTGCGTCGGTCAAATCGACTGTTTTTATGATCACGAGCATAGGGAAAGTCCCCGGGAGCAAGGATAGCGCCCGGGTTGAGTGCGTTATAGACTTGAAGGGGCGTATACTGGCGTACCGCCGGCAATAGGATCATTATGTTCGCAGCTCAAAGGAAAAAAGAGATCGTAGTCGTTTCGTCGACCGCAACCGGTTTGAAGATCGGCTGTTTGCGTTCGTCCGGCCAGAAAAAAGAGCTGCAAAGCCTTTTCTACAAGGATATTACCGGAGTGCCGGAGGCGGATGTCGCTAAGTTCGCTCTTGAAGCGATTGCCGCGCTGAAACTTAAAGATCCTGTGTTTTTGACCGTTATCCCTTCCCAGGTTGTTATCACAAAGAATATCGAGGTGCCGTCCACCAATCCGCGCGAGATCAAGGAAATTATCAGTTTGCAGGCGGGCAGGCATACGCCTTATTCCCGCGAAGAAGTCATCGCGGATCATATTGATATCGGAGTATATAAAAAGAATTACACCAAGATCCTTATGGTGATCGTGACGTCAAAGGTCATTAAGAAGCAGCTGGAGCTTTTAGGCAAGGCGGGGATCAAACCCGCAAAGATCTTTTTTGTTCCTGAAGTGACCGCTTGGGCAGCGGGGAAATTCCTGCGTTTAGACACGAACACGCTGCCTGCGGCGTTCCTCCATGTGGATCGCGATACAAGCGATTTCACCGTGGTTTATAAAGCGAAAGTCATTTTTGTCCGTTCAATCCCGTTGGGTTCCCTGGTCCTGATGAAGGAACCTGAAAAAAATAATCCCAAGTTGTGCGAGGAGGTTAAAAAATCATTTGAGGCGTATCAAGCCGAAGATATAGAAAAGAATCCCAGGTTTTTGTATTTGATGGGTTCGGTTGACAAGCTTGACAGCGCCTGCGATAGTCTGCAGGAACTGCTTAAGATCTCGATCAAACCGGCTCAATATATGAAGAATATCGCATTGTCCCGGGAGGTCATTGAATACCTGTCCGAGGATAAAGGCGTTTCGTTCTTTGATATTGTCGCGTCGCTTCTGGGTTCGGAAGAGGCGAGGGTCAATCTGATCCCTGAAGAGGTGAAACTCAAGCAAATCCTTCAAAAACGGGGTCAGGATCTGTTGCGCATGGGTATTTTATTCTTGACTATCCTTGTGCTCGGGTTTTTTATGTTGTTGTCGAATATCTATTTCAAGTCCGCGTACGTAAGGATCCTGGATGAAAAATTAATAAAGCTGGACGCGCAGACCAGGACCATCGAAGCTGATTTTATGAAGATAACGCTTATGCGGGACTATTTTTCAGATCAGGGTTACGCGCTCGATGTTATCGGGGAACTTGTTGAACAGGTCCCCAGTAATGTCGAACTTACCGAGATACGTTACGCCGGTCAGAATAAGCTCGCGATAAAAGGTGTCGCGGATTCCATGTCCGCCGTGTTCGGGTTTGTCGATAGCCTGTCCAAAGCGTCATATTTTAAAGAGGTGAAGACTAAATATACCACGAAACGCAAGGACGCCGGCCAGGATGTCGTTGATTTCGAGATAAACAGCCTTTTGCACAAAGGAAAACGTTGATCATGTTCAAACATATCCAATCGTTATATGCGACGATCTCCAAGATGTCTAAACGCGAGAAGATCGTGCTCTATGGCGCGGTCGCTATCGTCGCCATAGCGTTTTTGGATCGCGCCATCGTTGGGCCTATTATTTCGCGCACGCAGGCGCTCGATAAAGCGATAGCGGATAAAAGGGCGATGATCAATCGCGATATGAAGATATTGTCCCAGAAAGACAATATCGAGCTGCGTAAGGCGGAATACAAGGCTTTTAGCGTCCTGGAGACGACCCCGGAAGAGGATACAAGCTCTTTGTTGAAAGAGGTGGAAATCCTGGCCTCGAAGTCGTCAGTATATCTGGCTGACATGAAGCCGCAGGATCCCAAGCAAGAGCAGGATTTCAAGAAATATCAGGTGAATATCATTTGCGAATCCCCCTTCGATAAGTTCATCGAATTTATGTACAATATAGAAAATTCCAGAAAAGTCCTCAAAATAGAGAAGTTCTCGATCATCCGCAAGTCCAGGTCCGATGCGACGCTTAAATGTACGCTCACGGTCTCAAAGGTTGTTTTATCCGAAGATAAAAACAACAAATAGTTGACTAATAGTTGAAATTAGACTATAATAGAAAAAACATGTGAAAGGGAGGTGAAGCAATTGGGTTTAGTTACTGAAAGAAAGAAGACGGTTATTGAAACACATAAGGTTCACAATCAGGATACAGGTTCAGCGCAGGTTCAGATCGCGCTTTTAACTGAGAGGATCAATCTTTTAACTGGTCATTTCCAGGCTCATAAGAAAGATCATCATTCTCGCAGAGGGCTCTTGATGATGGTAGGCAAGCGCAGGAGGCTTCTCGATTATCTGAAGAAAAAAGATATCGCAAAATATCAGCAGCTGCTCCAGAAGTTAAACCTGCGTAAATGAGGTCGGTTTTATCTTCGTCCTGTTCATCGCTGCACAATCAGTTAAAAACATTGGGAAGAAAGGAAGTATTTTTGTATGCAACCTAATTCAGAATCTATTGCTTTCGGAAAAGAATCGTTAATACTGGGAACCGGCAAACTCGCAAAGCAGGCTAACGGTTCCGTAACCGTGACCTATGGCGGGACAGTTGTGCTGGTAACAGCCTGTATTTCAAGGAATATCCGGGAAGGCCAGGACTTTTTCCCGTTGACCGTGGATTATCAGGAAAAAACCTATGCGGCAGGCAGGATCCCCGGAGGTTTTTTTAAACGGGAAGGCCGTCCGTCCGAAAGCGAGATTCTGACATGTCGTCTTATCGACCGCCCCATCAGGCCTTTGTTCACCAAAGGCATGCTAAATGAGGTGCAGATAGTCGCTCTTGTTCTTTCCAGCGACGGGGAGAATGATCCCGATGTCATGGCGGTCAACGCCGCGTCGGCCGCGTTATGCATTTCTGATATTCCGTTTAACGGGCCGGCAGCGTGCTGCCGTGTCGCCCGGGTAAAAGGCGAGCTTATTTTGAATCCTACATATGCGCAGCGCGCCGCGGCTGAGCTTGACGTGATCGTGGTTGCCGGAGACAACGGTATTTGCATGCTTGAAAGCAAGGCTAATGAGATTTCCGAAGAGGAGTATCTTAAGGCGGTGCAGTTCGGCCACGCTTCGTTGCAGGATATCCTCGTTTTCCAGAAGAAATTCGCGCAAAAATACGGCAAGGCTAAGATCACGGATGCCGTGTATGTTAAGACCGATGAGGCTTTGGATCAAAAAGTCGCGTCACTTGCCCGTGATCGTCTTGTTGAGATTTATAAAATGGGCACAAAAGAAGAGAGGGAAGATAATGTTTCTCTCCTTTTTAAGGAAATAGTTGAAAAGCTTATACTGGAAGGATATACCGGAAATGTCATCAAGGCCGCTCTTCTTGAGGTAGAAGAAGCGCTGGTCCGCAAGATCATCCTTGAAGATAATATCCGTGTCGACGGGCGGGGATTCAAGGATATCCGGCCTATCACCTGTGAAGTCGCGCCTTTACCGCGCACGCACGGGAGCGCTTTGTTCACCCGCGGCCAGACGCAGAGCCTTTCGATAACAACTCTGGGAACCGGCGACGATGAACAGATGATCGAAGCTCTCGAAGGCGAACAGTATAAAACCTTTATGTTGCATTACAATTTTCCTCCGTTTAGCGTCGGTGAAACAGGCCGGATGGGAGGGGCAGGTCGCCGCGAGATAGGGCATGGAGCTCTCGCTGAGAAGGCTTTGGCGGCTGTTATGCCGACTAAGGAGCAATTCCCATACACGGTCCGCATAGTTTCAGAGATCCTTGAATCTAACGGTTCTTCCAGCATGGCAACGGTATGCGCCGGATGTCTTTCTCTTATGGACGCCGGAGTTCCCATCAAGGAACCTGTCTCAGGCATCGCGCTTGGATTTATAAAAGGCAGGAATAAGTCTATTGTTTTGACAGATATCGCCGGTGTTGAGGATCATTTCGGGGATATGGATCTTAAAGTCGCGGGCACCAAGAACGGCGTTACCGCTGTGCAGATGGATCTTAAAATCGACGGTATCACGCTTGACGAACTCAAGGCGTGTTTATCCCAGGCGCGTGAAGCGCGTTTGACGATTTTGGGCAAGATGACTGCCGTGTTGGAACAGCCGCGCGGCGCTATCTCCACCTATGCCCCGCGTATCGAGAAGATCAAGATCAATACCGAGAAGATCGGAGCTGTGATCGGCCCCGGAGGCAAGACCATTAAGGCTATTATCGCTGCGACCGGAGCGAAGATCGATATCGATGATGACGGCACGGTGCTCATTTCCTCGAACGATAACGCTAAATCTCAGGCCGCGATCGGAATGATCAAGGCTATCACCGAGGATGTTGAAGTCGGCCGTATCTATCCAGGTAAGGTCAAGCGCGTGACTAATTTCGGCGCGTTCTGCGAGATCGCTCCCGGAAAAGAAGGTCTGGTGCATGTTTCCGAGCTGTCGAACGAATTCGTCAAGGATGTCGCCAGCGTCGTTAAAGTCGGAGATGAGTTCAAGGTCAAGGTCGTCGCTATCGATGAAATGGGCCGCATCAACTTAAGTAAAAAGCGCGCGGAAGAACCGACTCAGAAGTGAAAGAGAAAAGGATAAACGAGTTTAAAGGCGTAATTCTCTTCGCCGCTGGACTCATCATACTGGCCAGCCTCGTTTCCTTTGATGTAAATGACCTGTCTTGGTACACATCGCATCCGAATATCCCTCCCCATAATCTGATAAGAACATTCGGCGCTTTGCTCGCGGGAATATTCATGTTTTTCTTCGGGTACGCGAGTTTTGTGGCTCCGTTGTTCATCCTTTGGGCTGGTATTAATTTTTTCAGGAACGAGCCTCCGATCGTTCGTGTTCCGCGGCTTATCGGCCTGATGGTGCTCATGCTGGCGGTCAGTTCCATGATCGCTTTGGTTTCTATCCGTCAAGAAACCGCAAGTTTCTATCGTTCCGGATTCCCGGGATTCCTCATTTCAAAATTTGTTGTTTCTTATTTCGGCCAACTGGGCGGGTATATCCTTTTTATAGCGTTGATACTGTTATCGCTCGCGCTGGTGACGGAAGTCCTTATTTCGACGTTCCTGATGCATACCGTTAATAACGCGCAGATGGTTGTGTCATCTGTAATGCCCGACAGGAAGAAACGCCTGTTTGACCTGCAGGCGATATTCAAACGCAATAAAGAGGCAAAGGCTGACGTGGAGCGGGTTCCGGGCAAACCGCGGGTCAATTTGCATATGCAAAATCCGGCGCCTGTGGACAAAGAGAAAAAGAATATAAAACAATCTGCCGCCGAAGAAGCCGCCCCTGTTACCTATATTAAGCCTAAGATCAAGATCAAGGAAGACGCGGTTAAGGCTGAGACGGAGTTGCCTAAACCCAAACAGGTGGTTACCAAATTTGGCGATTATCATTTGCCAGGTTTGGATCTTCTGGACTCTCCGCCGCCTTTCGAGGCGCGGCAGATCAAAGAAGACCTGACCAATAACGCGCGTATACTGCAGGAGACGCTTGAGGATTTCGGTATCTCGGTTAAGGTTACGGATATAGAGCGAGGGCCCATTATAACCCGCTATGAGCTTGAACCGGCCCCCGGGGTCAAGGTGAATCGCATTGAAGCGCTTGAAGATGATCTGGCGCTGGTTATGAAAGCGCAGTCTGTCCGTATTATAGCGCCCATCCCGGGGAAAGCCCGTGTCGGTATCGAAGTCCCGAATATGCAGTCGAGCCTCGTGTTCCTGCAGGAGGTTCTGGCGACCAAGGAGTTCCAGGATGCCAAGCAGAGGTTGACCCTGGCGTTAGGCAAGGATATAGCCGGTAAACCTGTGATCGCGGATCTGGCGCAAATGCCGCATCTTCTGATCGCGGGCACAACAGGGTCAGGCAAGACCGTTTGTGTCAACGGCATTATTTTGTCTTTATTATTCCGTTATTCTCCGAATGATTTGAAATTCCTGATGATAGATCCTAAGATGGTCGAACTCGCGCCTTATAATGGATTGCCGCATTTATTATGCCCTGTTGTCACGGAATCAAAGAAAGCCTCCACCGCTTTGAACTGGGTTGTTATCGAGATGGAGCGCAGGTACAGGCTTTTAGCCGAGGCAACCGCGCGTAATATCGTGGGTTATAATGAAAAGGCGGCTGAGAAATTACCTTATATTGTGGTTGTAATAGATGAGTTCGCGGATCTTATGGTTGTTGCGCGGGATCAGGTAGAGAACGCCGTGACCCGGCTGGCGCAGTTGTCGCGCGCGGTCGGCATACATCTTATCCTGGCGACGCAGCGGCCGTCCGTGGATGTTATTACAGGCGTTATTAAAGCAAACCTTCCTGCGCGCGTTTCTTTCAAAGTCGCGTCCAAAGTTGATTCCCGCACCGTCCTCGATACCAACGGCGCCGATAAATTGCTGGGCAGGGGCGATATGCTTTTTTCCCGGCCCGAGGATTCGAAGCTTATCCGGGCGCAGGGCGCTCTGGTCAGCGACGCGGAGATCGAGCGGGTAGCGGAATTCATTAAAAAACAGGCGGAGCCGGTTTACGATGAGACGATCGTCAAGGATCAGCAAAAGGGCGGCAGCTTTTCAGGCGAGAAAGACGAGATGTACGATGAAGCTGTGCGGATAGTTATGGAATGCAATCAGGCTTCGGTGTCTGTCCTCCAGCGCAGGATGCGGCTGGGGTATACCCGCGCGGGCCGTATCATAGATATGATGCACGAGGAAGGGCTGGTGGGTCCGTATGAAGGCAGTAAACCGCGCAGGATACTCGTTGACAGGGAATCATGGCTTTCGGAACACGGCTACATACCTCAGAACGCCCAGCCCATGACAGGGAATAAGGATGGATAAAACAGGCGCGCGTTTAAAGAAGATCAGAACGGATAAGGGCCTTAGCCTTGAGGAAGCGGCAAAGAAGACTAAGGTCTCTTTGTATATACTCAAGGCTATTGAGGATGACGGCTTTATAAATCTTGAGCCGGTTTATGTTAAAGGGTTTATCAAGATCTATTGTAATTATCTTAATGTGCCGCCGGCGGATTTTATATCCGAGATCAAAGAACCCCAGGTAACCATGAAGCTGTCTGATGCGGATGAGAAAGCCACGGCTTTCCTGCATCCGTTACCCGCGCGCAAACAGTTTATTCCCTGGCGTTTGCTGTTTACGGTGGTGGTTGTCGCGGTGGCTGTATTCCTTGTCGCGCGGGTCTGGCGTGACCGGCCCAGAGGTCAGGTCAAGCCTAAGCCCGTTGAGGCCCAAACAGCGAAGAAACAAAAGGCAAAGCCTGTTATCGCGCCGCCTAAAAAGCTTAAGATGATCCAGGCTGCGGCGCAGAATAGGAATATTCCCATCAGCGGCAATAAGGGCGATCAATCCGGGATCCGGCTTGGCATCCACGCTAAAGATGACTGCTGGGTGCAGGTGAAGGTAGACGGGAAGGTTATATTTCAGAGCGTGTTATTCCGCGGCAGGACGGAGAGCTGGACTGCCGGGGATAGAATAGATCTGTGGCTGGGTTCTGCCGGAGGAGCCGAGTTGGAAGTTAACGGCAGCCGGATCCCGTCTCTTGGCCGGAAGGGCCAGGTGTTGAAGAATATTGTAATTTCCAAAGACGGGTTGAAGGTAGGAAAGTGAAGAAGGCCCGCGTCGGGATCTTAAGCCTTGGCTGTCCCAGGAATCTGGTTGATTCGGAAACCTTGACCGGCAGGCTGTTCGCCAAGGGGTTTTCAGTAGTTGATATCAATGACGCCGATGTCGCGGTCGTTAATACCTGCGCGTTCATTAATGACGCGAAGTCGGAATCGATTGACGCGATATTGGAATTAATTGAAGCCAAGAAAAAAGGCAAGATCCGCAAGATCATTGTGTATGGTTGTTTTGCCCAGAGGTATAAAGACGTATTGCCGCGTCAATTGCCTGAAGTCGACGCTTTTGTAGGCAGGATACATTTTGATCCCGGGGCGCGCAGATACAGTTTAACGCCTTCGCATTTCGCGTATCTGAAGATCTGCGAGGGTTGTGTTAATCAGTGCAGTTTTTGTATCATCCCCCGTATTAAAGGCCGGTTCCGCAGCAATTCCCCGGGCGTGATCGCGGAACAGGCCCGAAGGCTCGACGCGCAGAAGATTTCGGAGCTTAACATTATCGGCCAGGATATAACCGCGTATGGCCGGGATCTTGGAACGCGCGCGAACCTCGTCGCTCTTTTAAAGAAAATCCTCAAAGCCGCGCCGCATGTAGGGTGGTTCCGCTTATTGTATTTATATCCCTCCCGCGTCAGCGATGAATTATTGCGTTTGATCAGGGATGAATCGCGCATTTGCAAATATATCGATGTGCCTATCCAGCATACCAGCGACCGGATTCTCAAAGCGATGAACCGCGCGACGACTCGCAGGGATATCGAAAACCTTGTTCAACGTATCCGTCGTATCGTCCCCGGGGTCGCGATCCGGACAGCGCTTATCACCGGATTTCCTACGGAGACTGATAAAGATTTCAAGGATATGCTCTCTTTTATCAGGGATACAGGGTTTGAGCGTTTAGGCGTTTTTATGTATTCCCGCGAAGAACAGACTAAGGCGTATGGTCTTGCCGGGCAGATACCGTACAAAGTAAAAGAAGCGCGGTTTAACGCCATTATGGCTGCTCAGCAGGAAGTATCGAGGGATATCAACAGCCGGTGTATGGGCAGGGTTATAGATGTGTTGGTCGAGAGTAAAGAAGGCGAAGGGATGTATCTGGGGAGAAGCCAGCATGACGCGCCTGACGTAGACGGCAATGTGTTCGTCAAGTCTCGAAAGGCGCTGCGGGCGGGGGAATTTGTAAAAGTGAACGTTTGTGACACCATGGAATATGACCTGGTAGGAGAGGTAATAAAATGAATCTTGCTAACAAATTAACGATATTGCGTATCATTCTCACATTTGTTTTTATGATCTTGTTGTCGGTTTCAGGATTGTGGTGGAAGGTCGGGAGTTTGCTGGTGTTCAGTATCGCGGCGCTGACCGATCTTTTTGACGGCCGCATAGCGCATAAATATAACATGGTTACTGATTTCGGCAAGCTCATGGACCCGATCGCTGACAAGATCCTCGTTTTATCCGCGTTTGCCGCGTTTGTTCAGATCCAGCTTGTCAAAGACTGGATGTTCATGATCATCATATCCAGAGAGATCATCATCACGTATTTCCGCTTGTTCGCGCTTAATAAAGGTAAAGTCATGTCCGCGGGAAAAATGGGCAAGGGCAAAACCGTGTCTCAAATGGTCATTATTTTCGTGATACTCGGTTTTATAGTTTTTAAAGAGTTAATGCTGGCGTTCTTTACCTGGAATCCGGCGTGGGAAAGCATGTTCCATCAGGGTATCGATATTTTTATGTGGGTCATCCTGGCGCTCACGGTTTATTCCGGTTGTTCTTATCTCTGGCAAAATAGAAGGATCATTACCAATATTTAATATGCAATTATCTTTGAGCGTCCCTTTGCGCACAGGCGTGAAGCTTACTACGACTTTTTTCGGCGTTGGATTCCTGCCGCTCGTGCCCGGCACGTGGGGAAGCCTCGCAGGTATCGCGGTTTTTTTGATCTTGCCCGCAACAGGTCTGTGGAGGATGTCGGTGTGCGCGGGGATCGCAGTTATCGGGTTGATCTTATGCGGTAAAGCGGAAACCGCGTTCGGCAAAAAAGACCCGAAATACGTTGTGATCGACGAAGTGGCTGGTATGATGCTCTGTCTTTTGTGGATGCCTTTTTACAATGTTAAAGTATTATTCCTGGCGTTCCTTTTGTTCAGGGCTCTCGATACGATCAAACCGTTCCCGGCCCGCTGGATACAGGATCGGCACGGGGCTTTGGGTATTATGGGGGACGATATAGCTGTTGCGATTTATACGAATCTTATCCTTCAGATCGTGTTAAGGCTTGTTTCTTGAAGTATTTCGTAGACGGGCCCGTTAGGTAAGAGGGTGCTCTTGAAAAGTGTTATCTTCCCTGCCTTGAATTCCCCGAGTTTTTCCGCTATGGTGGCTTCCGTTTCAGACATATCATGCGTCAAATGCTGCATGTTTTTTTGACTGCGCACACGGCCGATTGTGATATGAGAAGAAAAAGGTCTGTTTTCCCTGCCTATTCCGTACTTTTCCAGGCCGCTCTCCAATTGATCTACGATTGTTTTTGTTTGATCTTGACCCTGCGAGAGCCCGACCCATATAATCCGCGGCGACCTGCTGCCGGGAAACGCGCCTAACCCTGCGAGCCTGATAGTGAAGGGGGGCGTATGCGCGGCAATCTCATTCAATAGAACGCAAACCCCGTTTTGGGTCGTAGCATCGATCTCACCGACAAATTTTAAGGTAAGGTGTATATTCGAGGGCGGCACCCATTTGACGTCCGCGCCGGAAGCTTTAAGTTTGGCCTGCAGCCGGCTGATGCTGTCTTTAATATCCTGAGGAAGCTCTATAGCTATAAATGCGCGCATATGATTATGATCATGAGTATGGCTGAGCGACGGTGTCTCCCTGCTCGAACAGTCCTCAGCCTTATTTATAATAATCCTTTAAGCATATTTAACGCGGCTAGCGCGGATTGACTGCGGATGCTTGAGCGGGTGCCGCGGAAGTTGAACTTTGTGCATAAGGTTTTGTTGCGTGTTGCCACAGATATGTATACGGTTCCTACCGGTTTACGCGCGGTGCCGCCCGCAGGCCCTGCAATACCGGTTATTCCTATGCCGATACCGGTTTTCGCGATCCCGCGCACCGTCTGCGCCATGGCGGCCGCAACTTGTTTGGACACGGCCCCATGCCGGGTTATCAGGGAGAGGGGGATCGAAAGGATGGTGTGTTTTGCCGGGTTACTGTAAACAACGGCGCCGAAGATGAAATACGCGGAACTGCCAGGTAAGCTTGTTAAAATAGACGAGAGCATCCCTCCGGTGCAGGACTCCGCGACCGCTATGGTCTGTCCCGACCGCAACAGGCGCGTATGTATCTGTTGAATGAACGTTCGCATGGCATTATTATACCCTTGTTTTTGCGGCTTGACAAGGGGGCTGATTTGTATTATACTTATGAAGTTAATCTTCGGGGAAAGGCGTAATTCCTAACCGGCGGTTGAGCCCGCGAGCTGACGCACAAGCGGCAGACTGGCGCAATACCTTTTTAGAGCCAGGTACCGTGTGTACGCAGCAGATCCGGTAGATTCCGGAGCCGATGGTATTGCGGATGGTTCACCCAATCCAAAAGGATGGATTGGCGCTGGATCTTCCGCGCAAAGTCCAGATGAGAGAAGATTAGAGTCGAGTATTGTTATCCCCGAAGAACCATTTCGGGGATTTTTATTAATGGGATATGTCTGGTATGGTTTATTCGCTTCGCTCATAAACCATTAAGGTCAAGTAACGGGGTAGCTCTGGTATGTTTAATTCTATGCAGGATATTTTGCAGGATCTTAAAAACGGCCGCATGGTCGTTGTTGTCGATGATGAGGATCGCGAGAACGAAGGGGATCTGGTTATGGCTGCCTCAAGCGTCAAGCCTGAGGATATCAATTTCATGGCGACGCACGGCCGGGGGCTTATTTGCGTCCCGATGGATGAAGACCGGCTTAACACCCTTGAAATGCAGCCTATGCTTAATGAAAATTCCAGATCTGATAAAAAAGATCCTTTTGCTACCGCGTGGATGATATCTGTGGACGCGGCGCACGGCACAACGACCGGTATATCCGCGTCTGATCGCAGCCATACCATAGGTGTTTTGACCAATCCGCA
>JBAYMQ010000006.1:0-12621 GCA_041663465.1 Candidatus Omnitrophota bacterium
CCAACTTATAGCATAGAGCAGTATGGTTCGTGGTTTATGTCGCGAATACAGTCTGATCAGTGAGGAGGTAACACCATGGAAATATCCGAGGTGAGAGTCTTCTTGAAGGATTCTCCTGATAAGAAACTGAAAGCATACGCGACGGTTACTTTTGACGATTCATTCGTGGTACGCAATATTAAAGTGATCCAGGGGTCAAACGCAGTGTTTATTGCAATGCCATCCCGTAAGGTAAAACATCCGTGTCCGAAGTGCAGTTTTAAAAATGAGTTCAGGTCTAAATTCTGTAATCAGTGCGGCGGCCCCATTCCGATACCTCCGATGATGCCGGTGACGAACGGGCGTATCAACGGCCATGAAAATGGCGCTCAGGCCGAGCATAAAGATATAGCGCATCCTATCACTCAGGCGTTCCGGGAAACTTTGCAGAAATATGTCCTTGAGGCGTATGAGCTCGAAGTCAAAAAGGGCCCGCGCGCAGTCATGGCAAACGCGTACGACGACCTGTAGGGATACGACATCTAACGTAAAGCAAGGTTACTGGGACGTCGTCCAATGGTAGGACACGAGAATTTGGGTCTCGCTATTATGGTTCGAATCCATACGTCCCAACTTATAGCATAGAGCAGTATGGTTCGTGGTTTATGTCGCTTCGCTCGTAAACCATTAATTCGGCCAAATAACTTACGTTCACTCGCGTCGCTCGTTCCGTAAGTTACGGCCTCATTAAAACCCATACGTCCCAACTTTAAATTTTATATGAAAAAAACCGATATAGCGGCTATAATTCTCGCGGCGGGCAAAGGCACGCGTATGAAGTCGGATATCCCGAAGGTTTTGCATCCGGTATGCGGCAGGCCTATGATCCTTTATGTGCTGGATCTGGTCAAAGCGCTTAAAACAAAACAGCATGTTGTCGTGCTCGGATATAAAGCTGCGGATGTCAAGAAGGTTTTTGATCCGGCGACCAGAATTGTGATACAGAAACGCGTGATCGGAACCGCCGACGCGGTCAAACAGGCGATGCCTCTGTTGCGCGGTTTCAACGGGACGGTTATCATCCTTTACGGGGATACTCCGCTGCTGAAGAAAGAGACTATTGAGAGTTTGATCAAGCGGCATACGGAGTCGAAGGCGGCCGCTACGATCCTGACCGCGATCATGGATGAGCCGTTCGGCTACGGCAGGATCCTGCGGGATGAGTATTCGAGTATTTGCGGAATCCAGGAAGAAAAGGATTGCGACGGTTATCAAAAAGAGATCCAAGAGATCAATACCGGCATTATCTGCTTTGATAAGCGGCAGTTAGAAGCCAGTTTGAAAAAGGTGAGGCCGAACAACAAGAAAAAAGAATACTATCTCACCGATTGCATTAAGATCCTGCGCGACCAGGGCGCGTTGATCGAGGGGGTCGTGGTAAAAGACCCGCATGAGGCCCTGGGCGTGAATTCGCGGGTTGAACTGGCGCAGGCGAACGCGGCCGTGCGCAAGACGATCAATGAGTCGTTCATGAAGGCGGGGGTAACGATTGTCGACCCTGATACTACATTAATCAGCCACGGCACCTCCATAGGAGCCGATACGACAATTTATCCCTTTACAGTTATCGATAATTTTGTTACAATTGGTACGCAGTGCAAAGTCGGCCCTTTTGCCCATATTAGAAAGGGCGCGAAGATACGTAAAAACACGGTTGTGGTCGGTTTTTCCCTCCAGGCCAATACGTAAGTTTTAAAGTCGATTTCCATCGCCATACTATATTTTTAATATCAGGGGGTTTTTATGGATAAATTGAAGATTTTTAGTGGGAACGCTCATCCCCGGCTTGCTCAGGAAATTTGCACGGCATTAAAGATCAAACTGTCCGACGCTATGGTCGGCCGTTTTAGTGAAGGCGAGATCAGGATCAAGATCAATGAAAATGTCCGCGGCAAGGATATTTTCGTGATCCAGCCGACGTGTCCGCCGTCGAACGATAATCTGATGGAGTTGTTGATCATGATCGACGCGCTCAAGCGCGCCTCAGCCCAGCGCATTACCGCGGTAGTGCCTTATTTCGGTTATGCGCGCCAGGACCGCAAGGATCAGCCGCGCGTACCGATTACGGCGAAATTAGTGGCGAATCTTCTGACTACCGCCGGAGCTAATCGCGTCATTACGATGGATTTACACGCGGGCCAGATACAGGGGTTCTTCGATATACCCGTGGATCATCTGTTTTCCATAAATGTTTTTATCGAGTATTATGCCGCTTTGAAACTGGACAATATTGTGGTTGTGTCCCCGGATGTGGGGTCTATCAAGATGGCGCGCGCGTATGCCAAGCGGCTTTCTGCAGCGCTGGCGATCATCGACAAACGCCGCGATTCCCCGGAGAAGACCGAAGTCATGCACATCATGGGCGAGGTAAAAGGAAAGAACGCCATTATCGTGGATGATATGATCGCGACCGGCAGTTCCATGGTTGAAGCGGTCGCGTCATTGAAGAATGCCGGATGCAAGAGTATCCGCGCCGGCATCAGCCATGGGATCCTTTCGGGTCCGGCGATCGAACGTATCGAGGCCTGCAAGGACCTGCGGGAATTGGTTATTACCGACAGCATCCCGCTGTTAAAAGAGAAACAGCATCCGCGCATCAAGGTTTTATCGATCGCTTCATTGATGGGCGAAGCGATCTGGCGGATCCACCGGGAAGAATCAGTGAGCTGTCTTTTTGACGAGAACAAATGAATTCTAGCAAGCTTGCTTCTATGAATTCATCCTGCAACGCGCGGAGTGCGTTCAGGATAAAAAGAGGACAATGAAATGGATGAATTATTACTGGAAGCGCAATTACGGGAAGAGATCGGCAAGAACAGATCGAAGGCGTTACGCCATAAAGGGCTGATCCCCGCTGTCGTGTATTCTGACGGCAAGGAAGCTCTTTCGATCAAAGTGTCTCGCAGCGAACTGCTCAAGTTGATCCATCAGCATCAGATCGAGAACGCGATCATCACGCTGAAGGTCAAAGATGACAAGAAAAAAACAAGCCGCCCGTGCATGATCAAAGAAATGCAGCATGACCCGGTTAAAGGCGATATTCTGCATATCGATCTGCATGAGATATCTCTGACAAAGGCATTGAAGGTTAACGTCCCGGTCACGACCAAAGGCGAGCCGGTCGGCGTCAAATCCGACGGCGGATCCCTGGAACACATCATGTGGGAGATCGAGATCGAATGTTTGCCTACGGATATCCCGAAACATATCGAAGTCGATATCAGCGCTCTCAAGATCGGCGATGTGATCCATATCAAGGATATCAAGTTCCCGGAGAAGGTGAAAGTTTTGGTCGAGCCCGAGGCGATCGTGCTGCATATTGCCGAGCCGATGAAGGAAGAGGTTGCGCCGGTTGAAGGCGAAGCCGCGGCGACAGAACCCGAAGCGTTGAAAGAGAAGAAAGAAGAGCCGGTAGAGGGCGGTAAGGCTCCGGAAGGCAAGGAAAAAGAAAAGGAATCCAAGGAGAAGAAGTAATCTCTTTATGAAACTGATCGTCGGCCTGGGCAATCCCGGAATGATATATGCAAATTCGCGCCATAATATAGGCGTGATGACCGTGAACGCTCTGGCAAAACTCTCGAAGGTAACGCTGCGCAGGGAGCGGACGATCCCCGTATCGGCGGTAAAGACGTTCTTTGAAGAAGAACCTGTAATGTTGGCGGTTCCCCTTACCTATATGAACCTGTCGGGTTCGGCGGTGGGACCGTTGATGAGGTATACGCGGACCGCGTTGTCCGATCTGATCGTCGTCTATGACGATCTGGATCTGGAGATGGGGGCCTTGCGGGTGCGCGCGCAGGGTTCAGCGGGCGGCCATAACGGAATGAGGTCGATCATCGCGGCGCTGGGTACAAGCGACTTTTGCCGTTTACGCGTGGGCGTGGGACGGCCCGAGAGCCCCGGAGCCGATGTCGCGCGTTATGTTTTGTCTTCTTTCGGGCGAAGAGAAAAGAAGATGCTTGATGAAACGATCCAAAACGCCTGCGGTTGCCTGCAGGCATGGGTTACAGAAGGCACAACCAGATGTATGAATATCTATAACAGGTGAGGTAGGAATGAATAAGTATGAAGCGATGTTTATTGTAAAACCGGATATGTCGGAGGACGAAGCAAAAGCGTTGTACGCGGCACTCAAAGACGCCGTCACCAAGAATGGCGGGTCGGTGACGTCCGCTGATGTATGGTCCGAGCGCAGAAGGTTGGCTTTTACCGTCAAGAAGCAGCAGGAAGGCGTGTATTACCTGATTAAGTTCTCCGCTCCTTCGGACGCGATCACTAAACTCAAGTATGTTTACGGGTTGAACGAATCTGTCCTGCGGGTCCTGATCACGCGGTTAGAAGCGTAAAGCGAAAGTCCTTTTAAAGGAGGCGCTCCATGGCAAGTTTCAACAAGGTAATCCTGGTAGGGAATCTGACAAAGGATCCTGAATTACGATATACACCTTCGGGAACCGCGGTGGCGAATTTGCGCCTTGCGGTTAACCGCAAATTCCGGGATAAAGCGCAGCAACTTAAAGATGAAACCTGTTTTATTACCGCGGTTGTCTGGAGCAAGCAGGCAGAGACTTGTAACCAGTATTTACATAAAGGAAGTTCATTGTTAGTTGAAGGCAGATTGCAATCCCGCACGTGGGACGATACGCAGACCGGCCAGAAACGCAGTGTCATCGAGGTTCTTGCCGAGCGCGTGCAGTTCCTGGGCGCGCCCGGAGGAAAAACGGGGGCATCCGGTGCGTCGCCGGCCGCGGCTGATACCGATACGGTTGCCGATACTGAATGGATAGAACAAAGCGAGGAGAAGCACGATGAAAATCAATAGCAGAAACAGCAGGAACAGCAGGACAAAAAAGCCTACCAAACGGTCGGGGATGTTTATGCAGCAGCGCAAAAAGGTGTGCCGTTTTTGCGCGGATAAAGTCCAGGATATCGATTATAAAGATATGAAGACGGTGGAGTCTTTCGTTAAAGAACGCGGCAGGATCGTATCGGCGCGCAGCTCCGGCAATTGCGCCGGACATCAGAGGAAATTGACGCATGCGATCAAACAGGCGCGCTTTTTAGCGTTGGTGCCGTATGTGCGCATTTAAGAGGGGGTTTTAGAATGAACGTGATCTTGAAGGGCGATATCGAGGGTATAGGCAAAGCGGGGACCGTTGTGAAAGTAAAAGACGGATACGCGCGTAATTATTTGTTTCCGCATTCGTTGGCGCTTGAATCGACACCGGCGAATCTGAAAAAGTTGGAAGCTGAACAAAAAGCGAGATCCGTGCAGTCCGAGAAACTTAAAACAGCGGCGCTTGCGTTCAAGGATAAGTTGGAAAAATTGTCGCTGACATTGCCGGTGCTCGTGCAGGAAAAAGAAAAACTTTATGGTTCTATCTCCGCTGTCGAAATAGCCAAGGCCCTGAAGGATGAAGGGCTGGAGGTCGAAACGCATTCGATCATGCTTGAAGAACCGTTAAAGGCCCTCGGGATCTTTGAGGTGCCTGTAAAATTGCATGCCGATGTTACGGCTACCGTGAAGCTTTGGATAGTTAAGAAGTAGGTTTTTTAGCAACAACAGGACACTATGCCTGAAATAGCGAAAGAATTATTGCCGCCCCAGAACCTGGAAGCGGAAATGGCTGTGCTGGGGGCCATGCTTATAGACGAGAACGCCATAGGCGTCGCCCTGGAAGCTATAGACAAGTCCTGTTTCTACAAAGATTCTCACCGCAAAGTATTCGATGTAGTCCTTTCCCTTTATAATGACAGCAAGGCCGTTGACCTGATCACGCTGACAGATGAGTTGAAACGTCAGGGTCTCCTCGATAAGATAGGCGGGGTGAGTTTTTTGACCGAGCTTGTCAATTCGGTCCCGACCGCAGCCAATATCAGCCATTATGTCCAGATAGTCCGGGAAAAAAGCATCCTGCGCAGTCTTATCAATAATTCTACAAAGATAGTTTCGTTATGCTACGGCACGGACGGCAATATCGCCGAAGTCGTAGACGAAGCGGAAAAACTTATCTTTGAGGTCAGTGACACGCGCCACAAAGGTTCCTCCATACAGTTGAAGGAGATCATAAAGAATAGTATTGAGACGATCGACCGGCTTTATCAGAAAAAAGCGCATGTGACCGGCGTTCCTACGGGATTCGTCGATCTCGATCTGAAAACCGCCGGGCTCCAGCCGTCGGATCTTATTATTATAGCGGGCCGTCCTTCCATGGGCAAAAGCGCTTTGGCGTTGAGCGTAGCCGAATACGCGGGCGTCACCGCGAAGATCCCCATCGCGTTATTCAGCCTGGAAATGTCCAAGGAACAGCTTGTGCAAAGGATGTTATGTTCACACGCGAGGGTTGACGCCAATAAAGTGCGCACAGGTTATCTGGCAGCTTCGGATTGGCCGCGCCTGACGGCCGCCGCGGGTAAATTATCGGAAGCGCCGATATTCATCGATGATACGCCTGCCATATCGGTCATGGAATTACGCGCCAAGGCGCGAAGGCTCAAGGCCAACCATGATATACAATTGATCGTGTTGGATTATATGCAACTGATGCGCGGTTCCGGCAGTTCCTCCGAAAGCAGGCAGCAGGAGATATCGGATATTTCCCGGTCGCTGAAAGCTTTGGCGCGTGAATTGAGCGTTCCGGTCATAGCCATATCTCAGCTATCCCGCGCAGTCGAGTCGCGCACCGACCATAGGCCGCAGCTTTCCGACTTGCGCGAATCCGGAGCCATAGAGCAGGACGCCGATGTCGTTATCCTGATCATGCGCGAAGACTATTATAACCGTACTCCTGAGAATCAGGGCGTTGCCGAGATCATTATAGCCAAGCAGCGCAACGGTCCGACCGGCACCATCAAACTTACCTTTATCAGCGAGTATACCAGATTTGAGAATATGTCGCACGGGGAATGAAAAGGACGGGTCGAATCCCGTTCTTTACTTTTTCCGCAAGCTATGATATACTAATCAAAATCCGGTTCTTATTATTAAAACCGCTATGCAATCTGCAGGGAGTCTATGTATAAAATAACGCGCGTAATGGTTTTTTGTTTTCTCCTGCTCTTGAACGTCCGTGTTTTTGCCCAATCTGAATCTGTTCCCGCGGGCCGGGAAACGCCTCAGGATCAGGCTGTTACAGCGATCGAGGTAAAAGGCAATAGCTCTATCAGTACGAACACTGTTTTGTCCAAGCTGAAGACCCGGGTGGGCTCGTCATATAATGATAACGTCATAAGCGATGATATGAAGCGCTTGTACCTTTTGGGCTATTTCAGCGATATCAAGATAGATACGGAAAAGTACAACGAAGGCGTGAAAGTCGTCATTTCGGTTACGGAACGGCCCATTATCGAAAAGATCGTTTTTACCGGAGCCAAACGGATCGCCATGGCTGAGCCGAAATTAAAAGAAACCCTTAGATCCAAGGAAACGCAGTACCTTGATTACACCGACGTGTCGGATGATATTATTACGCTCAAAAAATTATATGAAAAAAAGGGATATTCCCAGGTTCAGATCGAGCGCGCGGTAGATATAGATCCGAAGACCAACAAAGCGACGGTTCAATTCAACATTACTGAAGGGAAGAAAAAAGGGATCAAAATGATCTATGTCGAGGGCAACGAGAAGGTTTCCGATGCGCGGATCCTCAAGATCATGAAAACCAAGCGAGCCTGGTTGTTTAACAGCGGGATCCTCAAAGAGGATGTCCTTGAAGAGGATCTTGAGCGCGTTAAAGCTTTTTATCAACGCCTGGGTTATATGGATGTGACGGTTGAAAAAGAACTCAAGACCGATCCGCGCGGCAGATTCTGGTATATTACGATCCGGATATCCGAAGGAAAAAAATATTTGGTCGGAGAAGTCACCGTGCAGGGTAATAGCGATATTGAAGAAAGCGCGATCAGGGGAAAGATCAAGGAGTGTCTGCCCGGCAAGGTTTTTAGCCAGGACGCGCTTAAAAACGACGTGATGGCTATCCAGGGCGTATATTTTGACCGTGGTTATATCGCCGCGAAAGTGTTGGATACGGCGTCTTTGAACAATTCCACCGGCAATATCGATGTCGTGCTGTCGATCGAAGAGAACGAGATATATTATGTGGATAAAGTCAAGATCCGCGGGAATGTGAAAACAAAGGATGTGGTTATCCGCCGGGAGATGAGGATCAAGCCGGGCGAAAGGTTTGACGGCGATAAATTGCGCCGCAGCAAGGAACGCCTGCAGAATCTCGGTTTCTTCGATGAGGTCAGCTACGACACGGAAGAATCGGATTCTCCCAGCAAAAAGGATCTTGTCGTGGACGTGAGGGAATCCAAGACAGGCGCGTTCAGTTTCGGGGGCGGATATTCCAGCGTCGATCAACTCGTCGGTTTTATGGAAGTGGAACAGAAAAATTTCGATCTGTTCAACTGGCCGGATTTCACCGGCGCGGGCCAGAATTTGAAACTGCGCGGCACCATGGGCTCCGTCAGCCAGGCGTACGACCTGAGTTGGACCGAGCCGTGGCTTTTCGATTATCCGGTGTCTTTCGGGTTCGATCTTTATAAACATACTCATGACCGGGATTCGGATGTCGGTTATGGTTATAACGAAGATGTCACCGGAGGCGATTTGCGCCTGGGTAAAGAACTTTCGGAGTATTTGAGAGGCGATCTTACGTACCGGCGCGACACGATCAAGATATCGGATGTCGAGGATGGCGCCAGCAATGACTTGAAGGATGAAGAGGGCACGAACGTCGAAAGCAGCATGCAATTCGGACTGACGTATGATAGCCGCGATAATGTATTCGATCCGACCCGCGGCGATGTCCTGGGCAGTTCCGTGCAGGTTGCGGGCGGGCCGTTTTCAGGCGATCGCGACTTCTGGAAATATTACGGCAACGCGTCGCATTACTTAAGCGTTGGCAAATATGTTCTTGATTTCCGCGGCAGGGCCGGTCTCGCTGACGCATATGGCGACAGCGTCAAGGTTCCTATCGACGAGCGATTGTTTGCCGGAGGCGCCTATACCGTCCGCGGTTACCGGGAGCGTAAGATAGGCCCCATCGATTCCAAAACCAGCGATCCGCTGGGCGTGAACTCGATGCTGGTCGGGAATATCGAATGCACATATCCATTGTCCAGTTTTTTCAAACTGGCCGCTTTTTATGATGTCGGCAACGTGTGGAACAAGGTCGGGGATATCGGTAACGGAGGATATAAATCCGGCACCGGCGTGGGCTTCAGGCTTAAGACGCCCATAGGCCCGATCTTGCTGGATTACGGAATTCCGCTCAACAAGGAATCCGGTGAAACAGAACGCGGCAACGGCCGGTTCCATTTCAGCATGAGCCACGGTTTTTAGAACAACGAAATTAACACTACCCGCCTTAATTCACGGTCAGAGAGAGGTATCGGTGGCGGTGCTTCTTATTACCTTGATACGGCGCAGGAACAACGGAGGAGTAGGATGAACAAGAGAATGTTCTTTGTTTGGGCAATAGTTGTGGGTATGTTTTTATTGGCGGGTTCCGCTATGGCGGCTGATAAATTTGCGTATGTCGATTTGACCAGGACTTTCAGCGAATACGGCAAAACCAAAGATTACGACAAATCTCTCGGAGACAAGCAGAGCGTCTACGAAGCGGAACGCGAAAAAATGGTCAACGATGTCAAGGCCGCGGAAGACAAGATGAAGCTTTTGAGCGATAAAGAAAAAGAATCTAAAAAAGGCGATCTCGAAACAAAGATGAACGCTCTGCGCGAGTATGACCGCGCCAAGCAGACCGACCTTCGCAAGGAGCAGGATGATAAAATGAAGGAACTGCTCAAGGATATTAATGAGGTCATTAAGAAGTACGCTGAAAAAGAAGGTTATTCCATGGTTTTTAACGATCGCGTCCTGGTTTACCAGACCAAGTCCATGGATATTACCGATAAGATCATTGAGTTGCTGAACAAAGATTCCAAGCCTTCTAAGAAATAGTTTTATATGTCAAAAACTATCAAGGATATAGCGCGGCTCGTCTCCGGTGATATTACCGGAGACGAGAACGCGGTGATTAAGGGCGTCGCGGGTATTGAAGACGCGCACGATGGGGATATTACCTTTCTTGCGAATCCGAAATATGCGCCCTTTTTATCCCGCACGCGCGCGACCGCGGTTCTGATCGGGCGCGATACGCCTGTTGAAGGCAAGGTGAATCCCGCATTGATCCGCGTCGATAATCCGTCGTTAGCGTTCACCAGTATCGTGGCTTTTGTGCTCCCTCAGGATGTCAGGCATCCGTCGGGCGTGCATCCGGCAGCGGTTGTCGCGAAAGGCGCCCGCCTTGGTAAAAATGCGGGCGTCGGAGCTTGCGCGGTCATCGAAGAAGGGGTTTCTATAGGGGATAATACGGTGATCTATCCGAATTGTTCCATCGGCCGTAACACGGTGATCGGCGACAATACCATTTTGTATTCAAATGTGTCCGTGCGCGAGAATATCCGCATAGGCGATAATGTGATCGTTCACGCCGGTTCGGTGATAGGGTCGGACGGATTCGGTTTTGTGACCGCCGGAGGCAAACACCATAAGATCCCTCAGGTCGGCACCGTGATCATCGAGGATGATGTGGAAGTCGGGGCTAATTGCACGATAGACCGCGCCAGGTTCGATAAGACTGTTATTGGGCAGGGAACCAAGCTCGACAATATGGTCCATATCGCGCATAATGTCATTATAGGCAAGAATTGTTTGATCGTCGCTCAGGTTGGAATTTCCGGCAGCACTACTATCGGGGAGAATGTTATTCTCGCCGGACAGGTGGGCGTCGTCGGCCATGTTACGATCGGGAATAATTCTGTCGTAATGGCGAAATCAGGCATCAGTAAGAACGTTCCCGAAAACAGCGTTTTATATGGCGTACCCGCGCAGCCGGTTAATGAAGCCAAGAAGCTGCATGCTTATGTTAACGGGTTACCTAAGATGCATCAGACGATAAAAGATCTAAAGGCGCGCGTTGAAAAACTGGAGAGCAATCCTTAAATTACTATGAATAAACAAAAAACGATAGCACGTGAAGTCACGATAAAAGGCACAGGTCTGCATACCGGAAACAACGTCAGCCTGATCTTTAAACCGGCGGCTGCGGATTCGGGCATTACCTTTATTCGTACCGACCTGGCGTCGCGGCCCGTCATCAAGGTCGGCGTTGACGCGCTTGTGTCGCGCAAGGGGAGCCTGCGGTGTAATTGTATAGGGAAGGACGACAGCGCTATACAGACGGTGGAGCATCTTTTGGCCGCGCTTTCAGGGCTCAACATACATAATATCGCCATTGAGATAGATGGGAATGAAGTCCCGGGGTTCGACGGTTCCGGCACGCCTTTTTATGAAGCATTGAAAGGGGCAGGTACCACCTCGCAGGATAGTCAATTCGCGCCGATCGTGATCCGGGAGCCGATCATTATTCATGAATCCGGAGCCTCGATCATGGCGTTCCCGGCGCAGGAATTCAAGGTTTCATATACGTTGTGTTACGACCATCCTCTTTTAAAGGATTTTATGGAGCTCGTCGTGACTTCCGATTCGTTCAAGCACGAGCTGCTTGGCGCCAGGACGTTCTGTCTTGAAGAGGAAGTGGCGCAGCTTCGGGCGCAGGGGTTCGGCAAGGGAGCTAATTTCGAGAATACTCTCGTGGTGGGTGAAAAGGGCGTTATCCAAAACAAACTTCGTTTCAAAAATGAATTTGTGCGCCATAAGATCCTCGACCTTATAGGCGATCTATATGTTCTGGGCAGGCCGATCCTGGGACATATCGTCGCGCTCAAGAGCGGGCATTCATTGAACCTGCAGCTTGTCAGGCGCATTATGGAGCAGCAGAAGTCCGCGCCCGCGAATGTGGACATTATCCCGGGTAAGGGGCTTGATATTACGCAGATCATGCAGATACTCCCTCATCGTGAGCCGTTCTTGTTCGTTGACCGGATACTGGAGATTGATCCTGGCAAACGCATTGTCGGCATTAAGAACGTTACCATGAACGACTATTTTTTCCGCGGGCATTTCCCGGCAAAGCCCGTTATGCCGGGGGTTATTATTCTTGAGGCAATGGCGCAGGTGGGCGGCGTAATGATGCTTTCAAAGCCGGAAAACAGAGGGAAGCTCGCGTATTTCATGCTTATCAATAACGCGAAGTTTAGAAAAACAGTCATCCCCGGGGATCAATTGGTATTCGAAGTTGTTTCTGTGAAAATAAAATCAAAGACCGGCCAGGTTCACGGCACGGCAAAGGTTGATGGAACCGTCGTGGCTGAAGCGGACCTGATGTTCGCTTTAGACGAGAGTATTGTATAGAAGGTAATGGTTATGGAAATACATCCTACAGCGCTTGTTTCGAAAAAAGCCGAGTTGGCTAAGGACGTTATCGTCGGGCCGTTCGCGGTCATCGATGATAACGTGTCTATCGGAAAAGGGACGAAGATCGGCGCTCATTGCGTGATAACCGGGCACACGACCATAGGACATGATTGCGAGATATTTACCGGCGCGGTTCTCGGCGCCAAGCCCCAGGATATGAAATTCAAGGGCGAGAAGTCGTATCTGCATATCGGCGATCA
>JBAYMQ010000007.1:0-12238 GCA_041663465.1 Candidatus Omnitrophota bacterium
ATAAAACGACCGTAAAGGCGCCGTTCGGCGCCGTAAAGAAAATAGAGAAGAGCGCAGAGAACAATGGCTAAAAGAACGATTATCCCATTCGGGCCGCAGCACCCGGTGCTGCCTGAGCCGATCCATCTGGACCTTGTGGTCGAAGACGAGAAGGTGGTCGAAGCTGTCCCGTCGATCGGGTTCATTCACCGCGGGCTGGAACGGTTGGTGGAGAAAAAAGATTTCGTGGATTTCGTATATGTCGCGGAACGCATCTGCGGCATTTGTTCGTTTATCCATGGCATGACTTATTGCATAGCTATAGAAGAGATCATGAAGATCGAGGTCCCGCAGCGCGCCCAGTTCCTGCGCGTGATCTGGTCCGAGTTGTCCAGGATACACAGCCATCTTTTGTGGCTGGGGCTGATGGCTGACGCTTTCGGTTTTGAGAGCCTGTTCATGCACAGTTGGCGCCTGAGAGAGAAGATCCTGGATATTATAGAGGAAACGACCGGCGGCCGCGTGATATTCGGGTCCGCGAAAATCGGGGGCGTGCGCAGGGATATCCCCGCGGATACTCTGGCGCGGATCGTTAAACAGCTTAAAGGTTTAGAGAAAGAGATCAAGGAGATCACGGATGTTTTCCTGAAAGATCCGTCTGTTCTTCACCGCCTCGGCGGAGTAGGGGTTTTAACGAAACAGCAGGCGTATGATCTGGGAACCGTAGGGCCCACATTGCGGGCAAGCGGGTGGGCTGTTGATATGCGTCAGACAGGTTACGCGGCGTACAAGCAGACGGATTTCGCGCCTGTGGTGGAGACGGCCGGCGACAGCTATTCCCGTTGCGCGGTAAGGATCTCCGAGTTGTTCCAGTCGATAGGCCTTATCGAGCAGGCCGCGGCGAAGATGCCTGACGGGCCTTTGGATATAAAAGTGACCGGTACCCCTGACGGTGAGTTTTTTGCCCGCACCGAGCAGCCGCGCGGGGAGGTTATTTATTACGCCAAAGCCGACGGGTCGCGTTTTTTGCAGCGGCTGCGGGTCAGAACGCCCACATTCGCCAATATTCCGGCGCTGGTTCAAATGCTGCAGGGTTGTGAACTCGCGGATGTGCCGGTTTTGATATTAACCATAGATCCTTGCGTCAGCTGCACGGAGCGTTGACAATGGCTATTTTTCGCATGGCATTAACGGTATTGAAGGCTTTGGTGAAGCGGCCGGCGACGCGGAAATATCCTTTTCAACCGGCCCGGGAATTCCCCGGAACCCGGGGCTCCATACGCGTCGATATCGCCAAATGCGTTTTTTGCGGGATATGCTCGAAGAAGTGCCCCGCGGGCGCTATAGCGGTGAACAAAGACGCGAGGTCCTGGGAGATCGACCGGATGCGCTGCATTTCCTGCGGCTACTGCGTCGACGTATGCCCGAAAAAATGCCTGGCGCAGGATACGGCGTACGCGCCCTGCGCGTATAGCAAAGAAAAGGATACTTTCAAAAGTGCATGAGTATCATATTGTCGATAATCTTGTAAAGCAGGTTGTGGCGGAAGCGACGAAGCGCGGCGCCGCGAAGGTTATAAAGGTGAACCTCGCGATGGGGGAGTGCCTTGGTTTTGACGCGGAGGCCATCAGGCTTTATTATCAGACGATCAGCGAGGGCACGATAGCTTCCGGCGCTTCCGTCAATGTCCGGCTGGTGATCGCGGGCCGGGATATATACATTGAAAACATAGAGATCGAAACGGAATGATCGCGGCGGCCCGGGTTTCAAAAAACTCAAAATAAATCTTGATTTTTTTAAAGCCCTGTGTTATTCTTTTATATCTTTTACATCTCCCCGTAAACATAATCCCTTTCAACAAGTAAAGAGTAAAGAGAGATTTGTATGGAAGAAAAAGCTATTTCTATCGAAATTAAAAACTTAGTAGACAAGTGGAAGGATAAAGAGGGAAACCTCATCATGATCCTCCACGAGATACAGAATCTCCACGGGTATATTCCGCGCGATATCTCCCTGAAACTTTCCACGCTGCTCGACGTGCCGCTGGCGCGTATCTATGAAGTTATCACTTTTTATAATTATTTTAAGTTGTCGCCGCCGGGCAAACACCGGATCTCGGTATGCCTTGGCACGGCCTGTTATTTAAAGGGCGCTCCGGAGCTTATCAGCGAGATCAAAACTTTGCTTAACGTCGAAGAGGGCAAAACAACCCGGGATGGTTTGTTCCATCTGGATGTGGTGCGGTGTTTAGGCTGCTGCGGACTGTCCCCGGTTTTGATGATCGACGGTAAAGTCTACGGTAAGGTCAAGAAAGCGGAAATCGCGGATATTCTGTCAAAACACGGCAAGGAAGGGTGATGATGTCATGGATAAATTGACGCCCCAGGAACTGGATAAGATAAATAGCGGCGCGAAAGGATCCGCGTCGGATTGGATCAAGGTAGGCATGTCTACCTGCGGTATCGCGGCGGGCGCCGATGAAGTCCACCAGACGTTGAAGGATGAAACAAAAAAGCGCAACGTCGCGATAGATATTAAAAAATGCGGCTGCGTCGGCATGTGTTACGCGGAACCCCTGGTTGAGGTTAAGATCGACGGTTTGCCCCCGGTTACTTACGGAAGGGTCACTAAAGAGATCGCGATGAAGATCGTTGAAAAACATGTGTGCGGCAAAATGCTCGTTAATGACTATATCTTTGAACTTGAAGGCTAAAGGATAACAGATGGCTTTATATACTAAAACGATCCTATTGAAAGACACGAATCTCTCGCAGGAAGACAGGACGCGGGATTTTTATACGCATTTTCTGCAAAAGCTCACCGAATTGAATCTTTCCGAGCTGGTTCAGGTTGTGCGGGCGTCGGATGTCGGCATTTATAATCAGGGAGTGGTCATTAAGATCATTCCGGGTAATATTATTTACGCTAATGTTAAAGACAGCGATATCGCCCGCATTATCGATACGACCATTAAAGAGGGCAAGGTCCTGACGGACCTGCAGGTCAAGCCCCGGGGCAAACAGTTGCGCGTGGTTTTGCGCAATTGCGGCTCGATAGATCCCGAGAATATCAGGGATTATATCGGGGTCGGAGGTTATCTCGGGTTGAAAAAGGTGTTGTTCGAGATGACGCCCGATAAGGTTATCGAGGAAATGAAGAAATCCGGGCTTCGCGGCAGGGGCGGCGCGGGATTCCCGACATGGATGAAATGGAAATTCGCGCGCGGTCCGGCAGCCGAGAAATATGTCATTTGCAACGGCGACGAAGGCGATCCGGGCGCGTATATGGATCGCAGCGTGCTGGAAGGCGATCCGCATTCGGTCATAGAAGGTATGATCATCGCGGCTTTTGCCATCGGCGCGACAAAAGGTTATTTTTATATCAGGGCGGAGTATCCTCTCGCCGTTGAACGTATCCAGAAAGCGATCGCCGACGCGCGCGACTGCGGGCTGCTCGGCGAGAATATTCTCGGAAGCAATTTCAGCCTTGATGTTGAAGTCCGTTTAGGCGCGGGAGCTTTTGTCTGCGGTGAAGAAACCGCGTTGATCGCTTCTATAGAAGGCCGGCGCGGCACGCCGCGTCCCCGTCCTCCGTATCCGTCCGTCAAAGGACTGTGGGGTAAGCCTACGGTCATCAATAATGTCGAAACGCTCGCTAATATTCCTTATATATTCCTTAAAGGCGGGGAAGAGTTCGCGAAAGTCGGCACTGCCACGGCAAAGGGCACCAAGGTTTTCGCGGTAACCGGCAAGGTGCGCAATTCTGGCCTCGTGGAAGTTCCTATGGGCATAACGCTGCGCGAGATCGTCTATGACATTTGCGGCGGCACAAGCTCGGGAAAGCCAGTCAAGGCCGTGCAGACCGGCGGCCCTTCCGGCGGCGTCATTCCCGCGGAATATCTCGACACTCCCATAGAGTACGATACTCTGGCGAAGCTCGGTTCTATCATCGGATCCGGCGGCATGATCATAATGGACGATGACGATTGCCTTGTAGATATAGCTAAATTCTATCTCGGTTTCTGCGTGGAAGAGTCCTGCGGGAAATGTTCGCCATGCCGTATAGGCGGCACCCAGATGCTCAGGATCCTCGAGAGGATCACGGAGGGCAAGGGCAAGATCGAAGATCTGGATATGTTAAAGCGGATCGCGGTCGCAATGCAAAAGGCCTCCCTGTGCGGTTTGGGGCAAACGGCCGCGAACCCGGTCCTTTCCACCGTGCGTTATTTCGAAGCGGAATATAAAGAGCATATCCTGAATAAAAAATGTCCGTCGAAGAAATGCAGCCAACTTGCCAGTTATACGATCATGCAGGAAAGATGCAAGAAGTGCGGTTTGTGCCAGAAATATTGCGCGGCGGGCGCTGTTTCGGGCAGCAGGGAAGAAGGATATACCATTAAACAGGATAAATGCGTGAAATGCGGCCAGTGTTTCGAGGCCTGCAAATTCAAAGCCATCACGAGAGAATAATATATGTCTAAAGTCGTCCAAGCCAAAATTAACGGGATTTTATTGCGGGTCGCGGAAGGGACAACGATCCTGGAAGCCGCGAAGAGCGTTCAGATCAAGATCCCGACGCTGTGCAAGCATCCCGATCTGCCCGCGTCAGCCGCCTGCGGTATTTGCATCGTAAAGGCCAAGGGGTCCAACAAGATGCTGCGCGCGTGCTGCACCCCGCTGGAAAACGGTATGGAGATAACGACGCATGACCCGGAGATCGTCGATATCCGCCGGACCGTCATAGAACTTATCTTGTCTAATCATCCCAACGATTGCCTTAAGTGCGGACGCAATAACGATTGCGAATTGCAGAAATTGACCGCGGATTTCGGTATTACCGAAGAGCAGTTCCCGCAATTCCTGAGGGATCTGCCTAAAGACTCATCGACAAATACGATCGTGCTTGAACCTCAGAAATGTATTCTCTGCGGCAGGTGCGTCGAAGTTTGCCAGGATAATCAGGATGTCTGGGCGCTTTCATTTTTGGAACGCGGCATCAAGACGCATATTTCGCCTGCGGGACAGATCCAGTTAGGCGATTCCCCGTGCGTGCGCTGCGGCCAGTGCTCCGCGCATTGCCCGACCGGCGCTATTGTCGAGAAAGACGAAACCGCGAAAGTTTGGGCCGCGCTGCGCAATGCCGACCAGTATTGCGTCGTGCAGATAGCGCCCGCGGTGCGCGTCGCGATCGGCGAGGCTTTCGGGTTCCCCGTGGGGGTCAATCTCACGAAAAAATTGTACGCGCTTTTGCGCCGTTTGGGTTTCAAGGCCGTTTTCGATACGAACTTCGCGGCCGATGTGACCATTATGGAAGAGGCCAGCGAGTTCGAAGAAAGGCTTTTAGCCGCAAAAAAACCGCTGCCTTTGATCACGTCCTGCTGCCCGGCGTGGGTGGATTTTATGGAAAAGTTCCATCCTGATATGATCGAGCATTTTTCTTCCTGCAAATCTCCCCATGAGATCCTGGGCGCGTTGTCCAAGACTTATTACGCGAAAAAGAACAATATAGATCCGGCTAAGATTTTCAATGTCTCCATTATGCCGTGCACGGCAAAAAAATATGAGATCTCAAGAAGCGACGAGATGTCCGCTTCAGGGTATCAGGATGTCGATGTTTCATTGACGACCAGAGAACTCGCCCGCATGATCAAGCAGGCGGGTATAGATTTTTCCACTCTGCCCGATGAAGAGTGCGACAGTATTCTGGGCGAGTACGCCGGGGCGGGTGTTATATTCGGAGCGACCGGCGGCGTCATGGAGGCGGCTCTGCGGACCGCGTATTACTTTATTACCGGCAAAGATCTCGGGAAGGTCGAGTTTGACGCTGTGCGCGGCCTGAAAGGTGTTAAAGAAACCGAGATCGATGTGGACGGCAAGAAAATAAGGATCGCCGTCGCGCACGGTTTAGGGAATGTCGAATATGTCCTCGGCAAGATCAGGGCGGCTAAAGCTGCGGGCAAGGAAATGCCGTACCATTTTGTGGAAGTAATGGCGTGCCCCGGCGGATGCGTCGGCGGCGGCGGCCAGCCGTATATGGTTACGGATGAATTGCGCAAGAAAAGGGCCGGCGGACTTTATCAGGATGACGCCGAAAAACAGATCCGTTGTTCTCATCAGAACCCCTATATTAAAAGGATCTACGATGAGTTCCTGGAAAAACCGCTATCCGAGAAGTCTGAGAAATTGCTCCATACCCATTATAAAGGAAGGCCGGTATACCGGCGATAACCTCTCCACCATACGTTTCCCAAAAGGCTGGATTAAGCGAATCTTAATCCAGCCCTTTTTGTTCCGGGGACACACTACTTAATTCCTATCGATTAAAGCTGCGGGGAATTAAGTAGTGTGTCCCCGGAATTAATTCGGGCTTGTTTTTTTGTTGTTGCAGCTTATAATAGGTCAAAAGGAGATTGTTGATGAGGATATTGGTTACGGGCGCTACAGGTTTTATCGGCGGTTTTCTTGTAGACGATTTGCTGGCCGCGGGCCACGAGATATTTGCCGTTGCGCGGCGGGAAAGTAACCGCCAGCCGTTGATCGATAAAGGGGTAAAGCTTATTGAGGCCGATTTGAGCGATGAGCAGAGTTTGCAGGTCCTCAAACAATATCCTATCGAGATTGTTTATCATTGCGCCGGGCTCGTGGAAGATAAAGATCTTTCGAAACTTTACCGCGCCAATGTGGCCGGCACGGATAATATCTGTAAATACGCTCTTGAGCAGCGCGCGCAAAGGTTTATTTATTTAAGTTCCGTCGCGACCGTCAGCGGCAATGAGGAGGTCCCCCTGACCGAGGATCTTCCGTATAACGCGACAAACCTGTACGGGCTTTCCAAGTTAGAGGCGGAAAGCCTTGTCCTGGAATACCGGCGGCACGGGCTTCCCGTAGTTATCATGCGGCCTTCAATGGTTTATGGCGAGGGGGAACCGCACGCGTTCGATACGATCATGCGCCTTTTACGTTACCGGTGCCTGCCGCTGATAGACGAAGGCCGGCATAAAATGCATATAGCGTATGTCCGGAATCTCAGCAGGGCATTAGCGCTGGCGCTCTATGATAACCGGTTCCTTGAAGGAAGTTTTTTTGTCGCTGACAATGAGGTGTTGACCCAGAGGCAGATCTTTTCCATATTAAGCAGGGTTGTTACAGGCAAAGACCCTGTCTCGTTGCCGGGCTGGCTTACCCCGGCATTGACATCCCTGCCGTTCCTGGGGAAAAAATTCAAATCTTTCGTGAAAGACCGCGAGTATGATATCGGCAGGCTTAAAGCCGTCGGTTTTATTCACCCGTTCACGGCTCAGGAAGGATTGAGAAAAAGCGCAGAATATTGGCTTAAGAATAACGTTGCCCGGCCGCGCAGTTAGGGCCGGCGATAGATGCGGGCGTTGGAGTCTGTGTCTTCGAACAGCTTGCGCACTTCCGTGAGCAGGGATTCAGATTGCCCCATGCATAGATATCCCCCCGGCCGTATAGCGGCGAAGAATTTATTCAATATCTTTTCCTGGAGCTGCCGGTTGAAATAGATGAAGACATTCCTGCACACTAACAGGTCTATGTCGCGCGGAAACTCTTCGGTAATGAGGTCGAGCGTTGAGAATGAAACGGCCGCCGTGATGGCTTCGCGAACGCGATAGGTCTTATTCAAGTCCGCGCCGCTGTCCGTATCCTTGTTCCCCGTAAAAAAATACTTCCCCATCAACTTATCATTGACGTTCTTGACGCTGGCGGGCGCGTATTGAGCTTTTTGAGCTCTGGCAATACATCTGCTGTCGATATCGGTGGCTATAACCTTGACGTGGAAATTTTTCGCGTGGGACTTAAGGGCCTCGGCGACGCATATCGCCAGCGAATACGCCTCTTCCCCGTTCGCGCACCCCGCGGACCAAATAGTGAGATCGCGATCCGCCTTTTTGATCTTTTCGGAGATCATGTTTTCCAGAAGATATTGCATTGTTATCCACAGCGGAGGGTCGCGGAAGAACTCCGAGACATTGATGCAGAGCGTTTCGAACAGCTTGTCGTATTCCCGCGGATTGTTGTCGAGCAGCTTTATGTAATCCGTATATGAATAGAGCGCGTTGGCTTTTATGCGGACGGCAAATCTGCGTTTCAAGAGATCGATATGATAATTGCGGAAATCCAGGCCGCGTTCCTGCAGTATTTTCTGAAGCAATGATTTGAATGTTTTATTCCGGTCTTCCGCTTGCGGATGCGAAGGGCGGCCGCCGACTTTTTCGGTCGCGTTGAAGATCGCGTGATTTATCTCCCCCATATATTCGGCTTTTACCTGGCGGGTCAGGGATTCAGTTGTTTCGCCTTCAATGACGTCTTTGACCGGATGGATCGAGCGCATCGCCTCCGCCAATATATCTTTCCTGCAAACCGGGCACGTGCATATGTCGTAGCGCAGCACAAGGGCGCTTTCCACGGCGTCCTTAGTCAATGTCTCGAGCACGGAAATCGTTTTTATTTGCATGGCGTCACAACGGTTAGGCGGCTTTTTTGCGGTATATCCTGTTTTCCACGTCAACGGGCTCGAATATCTGGGTCGCTTCGCGTATAAGCGTTTCTGATTTTCCCATGGTCAGATATCCGTCGAGTTTAAGCCCGTTGTAGTATTTCATCAAAAGTTGTTCCTGCAGGCTGCGGTCGAAGTATATAAAGACATTGCGGCACAACACGAAATCGCAGTCCTGGACCAGGTCGTTGGTAGTGAGATCCAGATATTTGATCGTAACCATATTTTTTATCTTGTCATTTACCTGGTACAAGCCGTCGGCGCAGCAGAAATATTTATCGATGAGGGATTTATCCAGGTTTTTTATGCTGGCTTTTTCGTACAGGCCTTTTTTAGCCGTATCCATGGCTTTTTTGTCAACGTCGGTCGCCCTGATATCTATGGCGAATGTGGACAGGTCCGCCCCGAGGATCTCGCTTATGAGGATGGCGATGGTATACGGTTCTTCGCCGTTAGCGCATCCGGCCGACCATATCCGAAGAGATCTCTCGTTCGCCGTTTTTTTATGGCGTATGCAGGTTTCGAAGAGTTTGCGCATTCGCGTCCAGACGTCCGTATCCCGCAGGAATTCAGATACGTTGATGCAGAGCACTTCGAAGAGCCGGTCGTATTCATCGGATGAATTGATGAGCAGGCGCAGGTATTCCGAATAACTGGGCAATCCCAGCGTTTTGATGCGGACCGCGACGCGCCGGCGCAGGAGGTCCTGGTGGTAGTGGCGGAAATCTATATTGCGGTCTTCCTTGATCTTATCCAGAAGCAGAGAGAACGTCTGGCTTTTATTTTCTTTGATCTCGTGCCGGGGATTCTTACTGATGATCTCTATCGCTTGAAGGAGGGCCCGGGCGATCTCCGCCTGGTGCTCAGCCCTGGTTTGCTGCATGATGGTATGCATCGCGCCCTGTTCGGTCGTGACATATTTAGCGGGCACGTTAGACAGCACATGAGCCAGCATATCGTTTTTGCATTGAGAGCAGGTGCATATGTCATAACGCAGCGTGAGCGCGCTGTTCAAAAAATCGCGGGCGATGTCCTCAATTATATTTTTTAGTTTATCATGCATTTTTATGCCTAAATATAATAAAACCACTCTCAAATTAGAATACCATAGCCTGTTTATTTGTCAAGTGGTTATGCTGGGTTAACTTTTTCTTGCTTTTTTAATGATATATGATAGAATACGACAAATAGTATTAAGGTATATCAGGAGCTCTCTGGTGAACATTTATAGGGTTAACGAAGTAGCTCAAAAACTCGGCATTTCTAAACAAACCCTTATCCGTTATGAAAAAAAGGGGATATTCCCCTTTTCCCACCGAAACCGCATAAATCATTGGCGAGAATATACAGAGGAAGATGTAGAAAAGATGGCGCGTATTATCGGCCGCGCCGGCGCGGGTTTTACCCTTATTGAGCTGGTCATGGTGATCGTGATTATCGGAATACTCGCTGTGGTTACGGTTCCGCGCTTCCAGGCATTCAATATCGTTAAGTTGAACAGCGCGGTCAAGAAAGTAGTTTCGGATATCAGGTATACTCAATCTTTGGCTGTTTCGTCGCACGATATGTACGGGATGACGTTCAATACCGGCCTGGAACGGTATGAGGTCAGGCGCGTGCGGGATAATTCATACGCCAAAGACCCGCTCAGCAGGCAGGATTTTGCCGTTGATCTCAGGTCCGATCCTATGTACGGGGGTATGGATATATCGAGCGTTAATATCGGAAGCACGAATCAGTTGCGGTTTGGCTGGAACGCGACGCCGCTTAACGGCAACAATGTGTCTATATCGTCGGAAGGCAGCGTCGGGGTTTCTTACAGAGGGGAGAGCATGACGATCTATATTTCTCCTGGGACCGGAACCGTGCGCGTTCACTAATATGAAAAAGATCCGTTATAGCCGGGGATTAAGCTTGATCGAATTGGTTGTCGCGATCATCGTCGTAGGATTGGCGATCCCGGCATTGACCAGGAACTGGTTCGATATAACAAAACGTTCCGTTCAATCCGAGGAATTGCTGGATTCCACGTCTTACGGCGAGCAGCTTATGGAAGAGATCAAGTCGAAACGGTTCGACGAACGGATCGATATCCCGTGGACGCCTGAAAATTTTTTCAGCGCGCGGCGCGCCGATGAATCCGATGAAAACGCGCGCGACCGCTATGACGATGTGGATGATTACGCCGGATTTAATGAAACCCTGCCGGGCGGATACCGGAGTTCGGTGCAGGTGGCGTATGTCAATCTGACAGGTTCTTCCTGGCGGAACGTAACGGGCGATGAATCCGATTTCAAACGGATAACCGTCTTTGTCTCGCGCTCGGATACGCGGGCGAATACGACATTGGTATCGGTGGTGGGAGAGTATTAGCAAGGGCGGAGAATGGCAAATAAAGCGCGGACATCCCGGCGCGGCGTTACTTTGATCGAGCTGGTAGTGGTTATCGCTGTCGTCGGTATACTGGCGGCTATGTCGAGCGGTTATATAAACCAGGTCGTTGGCACGTGGCAGACGGTTTCTTTCCGTATGGATACGGTTGCGCAGATGCGGTCGGCGCTCGATCGCATGTCGCGCGAGATCCGGCAGGTGAAAAACGCGACATCCGTGTACGCCGCGGACAGCAGCGTATTCCGGTTTGTCGGCGTTGACGACGCGACGATCACGTATAATATTTCAGGGACGAATGTCCTGCGCAGTAACGCGGTTCTCGCGACAGGCGCGGCGCGCCTGAATTTCGCGTATTATGACGCGGAGGGGGAGGCTTTGGCTCATCCCGATGTGTTTCCCGACGCGACTGATATCCGCAGGATCGCCGTTACATTAGAGATGCGTTCCGCGGCGCAGAATAAGACCATGACGGTGCAGGTCTTTCCTCGGAATCTGGGAGAATAAAAAAATGAGAAAGAGGGCAGGCGGCGGTTTTGTGCTGATACTGGTGATTTTTATCATGATGGTGTTCGGCATCCTGGGATGGACCCTGGCGGTAATGCAAGCGGGTAATCTCGGGTCGGCGGCGCGGAATCTCCAGGATAGACAGGCATTGTATCTGGCCGAGTCCGGAGCTCACTGGGGTTTGTATAACCGCATCAGCACGGGCGCGGCGATCTCCAGCGACAGCGATTGTCTCGACGCGAACGACTGGGTCACCCATACGATCGCTCCCGGGCAGTACAAGGTGTGCACGCGGCCGGCGCAGGCTTCGGAGGCGGCGGATATTGTGGTCGAATCGATCGGATATGTGCCCTCCGCGGCGAATTATATATCCAGCCGGCAGATCAAGATCACGGCTAATCTGGGAAGTTTCGATAAAGCGATCATGGCCTCCGGGGTTTTTGATTGGGTAGGCGCGGATCAGTACCGTTCGTACGTGGCGGGGGATATGATGTGCATGTATTATGAGTCAAACGGCAACAACGTGTATAATGAAACAGGTATTGATTATTCAGGCGTGTATCCTTGCCGCCCAAGGACGAACAGGACGAGCAGGGCGGCCCGGCGCGATGTCGGAATCGGGGAATTGCCCGAGATCGATATGAAGTCGTATGAACTCGATTCCAACGTTACGGTCCTGGCGCCTTGTAATACCACGACGATATCGGATGTCGCGCAGGTCGGGGGCAATACGCAGATAACGGTTTCGACGCCGAATTTTTTCGGCAGCCAGCCGGCGGATCGCGGCAAAATGGTTAAGCAGGTCGTGCGCGATATATCGCTGGGCTCCTGGGAATCCGGGACCTGG
>JBAYMQ010000008.1:0-12220 GCA_041663465.1 Candidatus Omnitrophota bacterium
ATCTGTAAAATCCACGGTAAGGCCCAACACGCGGCTTAAAACCTCCAAGACCGCATACGACGCCTTAGGATTCTCGATCTGAATTGTATAAAGAGGGATCTCGCCGAGAAGACAAAATCCGTCGAACCCCTCCCGTTTCGCCAACCCCAGGAAGAGGCCGTTCAGGCCGCTGATGTGACCGTCGCTCAACACTTGAAGATTGTGTTTGGCAAGCTCTTTTTTTATCGGCTCCGATGTTGCGGTAAACCAGACATTCGGAGGCTGGTTGTGATCTATCGCCTGCGGCATAGCGGCAAAGCTGATGACCCTGCGCGCTTTGAATTGTTTTGCGACCGCCAGGATAAGCTTACAATACTCATCGGCCCGCGCCAGATCCGGCTGGGCGTCAGAAATAAAAATGATCACATCCGGAGAAACGCCTTTACCTTTATGAAAATAAAACTTATTATACGGCCAGTCCGGCAGGGTCATGATCCCGTCGTGCACATAGCTTTCCATGAGGTAGAAAAACTCCCTGGACGGGATCCGGGCAAACTCTTCCGCTTTGAGCGCGTCGACCAGATATGTGGCGGCCTTAAACGCCACTTCCCCCATCCCGGGCCATGCCACCACTAAATAAGGTTCTTTCAGCCGCGGCTTGCGGGTAAATTTTATTCGTTCCATAAAAACCTCTGTATTGTTACGGGCGTTTAAACATCAACGTCCGTAAAAACTTATCTAATATTTTGCCTCCGGTATATACATTCTTTACCAAGGCGTACTCGTCCACCATATGCGCGCGGCCGGAACATCCGAATCCCGTGGCGATCGCGGGGATCCCGCGGTCCTGAAAAAAAGTGATCACGGTCGCGCCCTCGGAACCATGGACACGTCTGGGTTTAGCGCAGGCCCCCAGCGCGTCCAGATACGCGGTAACCAGCGGATGAGAGCGGTCTATCTCATACGGCTTCTGAATATCCCCGATCTCAACGGACACATGCTTGCTGAATGCGCGCGCCAAACGCCTGATATCCGCTATGATCTTATGCGCCGACATCCCGGGCAGATATCGCACATCAAGCTCACAACTGCACCATCCGGCAACGATATTTACCTTATCCCCGCCCCGGATAGTTCCCACGTTGATCGTGGGCATGCGCAGATATGGATTTTTCTTTGTTTTCTTAAATCTATAATCCCGCAGCCGGGACAGAAAGCCTGACATCTGATCTATCGCATTTACGCCAAGCCAGGGATAAGCGCCATGCGCGCGCCTGCCCCGCATGGTAAGTTTTAAATGAACAAGTCCCTTCTGCGCCACGATCACTTCAAAATCATCCGCATCCAACACAACCGCGGCATCGACGCGTAACAGCCCCTTCTGAATAAGCGGGATAAGGCCATGAACCGACCCGCTCTCTTCATCCGCTGTCGCGGCAAACACCAGATCATACCCGAGCGTCACGTTATCTTCGCGCAAGCTGTGGATAGTTTCAAGCGCGACCGCGATATTACATTTACAATCTGTGGAGCCAAGGCCGTAAATCCTGCCTCCGGAGACATGTCCGGTAAATGGATCATGCCGCCAGCCCTTACCAGCCGGAACAGTATCAAGATGCGGAGTGATCAATAAAGACTTACGGACTGCGCCCGAGCCCTTGAGGCGCGCGATCACGTTCGGCCGGCCCTTTTGAAATACATGCTGCCGCGACGCTATGCCCAGCCGCGACAAATATGCCGCCACCCAGGCGGCGATATCCTTCTCCGAGCCCCCGGGGTTTTCCGAATGGATACGGATTAAAGCCTGTAATGTTTTTATCAGGCGGCTTTTTTTTATCATGTTTATCTGTTTTTTAACGTCATGCTTCGCGCCGGATCTCCGCGGCGGAAGAGGATATGAGGAATTATCAAAATTATCGCTTCCTTATTTGACCGAGGAGTTTTATTTTTGCATAAAATTTTTTGTTTGTCAACCACAAACCCCCTCCCAAAACGGCCCGCGGCAATGGCAACGGATCATGAAGAACAATGGGCGCAATCCCCTCCGGAACAACCGCTGCAGCCCGAGGACGAAGACGCTGTGGTGGCTCCGGAACTATCTTTTGAAGTAAAAGCGAAAGCGGACACCAACCGTTTTAGATCTTTGCCGCTGCACTTCGGGCAGACCAGCGGAGTGGCGCTCGACCTGACGAGAAGCTCAAACTTATCCTTGCATTGATTGCATTCAAATTCATATATAGGCATCACGCCTCCACTTGCGGCTTTGTTAAAAAGCCTGATTTATGCCCAGCCAGAAATGTATATCCTGTTTCGGATCATTGACCGGCTGCGCGGCGTCGAACCGTACCACGGTTTTCTCGAGGCCGCCGCACACGCCAAAGTGCAGCCGGAGACCGACACCGGCGTCTTTCTTAAAACTTCTGCCGCTGAACGAGGAATACCAGGACTTCCCGACGTCAAAAAAACCAACGGCCTGTACAGCGTTCAAACAAAGTATATCATCGAGCAAATATATCCTCATATCGTTCCGCAAAGGAAGGCGGTATTCCACCCCGGCAAGCATACAATGGCTACCCTGGACTTCCTTGCTGCTGTAACCGCGCAGGGCGTCCGGCCCGCCAAGCTCAAAAAGGTCTTTATCGGAATGTTCCCCCCATCCGGCCTTTACCCGCGCGGCGATCTTATGCTGCTGTTTCTGCGCGACCAGAAAATAATTCTGCAGTTCCATGCTTGTGCGCCAGAACGCCTGGTCCCCCCCCAGCGTGTGTCCCGCGAATTCCTGAGTAGGGATCACGCGCCAGCCGTAACTCGGATCTCCATAAGGGCCATACCTGCCCAGGGACCCGGTGATGCCGAAAACCGCTTCATTCTTTTTGCGGTAACGCAAATTACGGACATCCTCCCGGCCATTCAAACCATCAGTAGAATCAAGCCGCTGATCCCTGATAAAATACACCGTCGCGTGGTCATTAGTATCGAACATGCCGTAATTCGCCGGCCACAACTCGCGGCGCCAGTACACTTTTCCCCCGGACACATCGTGTTTATCCTTGCTTGATTCATAATCAAAAACCTCAAATCCTATGGAGTTCTGCTTCCCGACAACATTGTTGACCTGGTATCCGAGAGTAGAATCAAACGCCTTGCCGTTAAAGTCATACGCGGAACGCAGCCGCAGAAGATTTTCATACGGCTTCTGCACCGACGAAGCCATCCCCAAAGATGAACCTCCTACAGACGGGCCGGCAACCGCGTTGTAAGAATCGCGGGGGTAGAAAAAAGGCATTTCATAGGCAAAAAAGTAGACCGGGGCCAACCGCATCGTTGCGCGCCGCGGCCAATGGTTATTGGTGCGGTCCAGATCAAGCGTAACGACCTGTTGGGGGTCGATTTCAACGCGCGCTATCTTCTTGCTGCTGTCGGTTACAATGCCATGACGGCTCCCAACGCCATCCCACGCATCAATCTGCTGCGTTCCATCCTCAAAGCTCACTATCGTTTCGACGGGCATTTGAAGCTCGCCGCGGTTCTCGATCATGATCGATCCCGCTTTGACCGCGACAAGCGCAAAATCGCATTTTTTATCCGTCTTGAACCACTGCTCGAAGAAATTATCCAAATTCCTTCCCGACTCCTCATTGGCGATACGGCGGAACGCGTCAAGGCTGAAATTCTTAAAAACAAATTCACGGGTATAGCGCCGCACGATCCTGTCGAATGTTTCGCGCCCCAGATATGATTCGAGCATAATCAGTATCGCCGATCCTTTCCCGTACGCCAGGGCGAAGATAGACGAGGGTTCCCTGAAACTCGATAGCTTCCCTACGACCGGCCGGTCATATCCTCCTTTTGCCAGATACATATACCGGGATATCGCCGTGTCGCGGAAAGAAAAATTCGGTATTAACCAAGTCAAATACTTGGGGAGATTCATTACCTTCGCGTCGCGGCCATACGTATCTTCCAGATAACGCAGGACCCAGTACGAATTCATGCCTTCGTCGAGGAACATTTCTTGATACTCATCCGACCCGACAATATTATAAAACCACTGGTGGCCGGTTTCGTGAGAAACCAGGAAATCGAAATACCGCGAGAGGATGCCGGGCAAACGATAAAGCCTGGTGTCTATGAAAATAAGCCCCGAGGACTGGTCTCCGCCGAATCCCAGGTAACCCGGAACGATGGAAAACTCTTTATACGGATAGGGGCCGAAACGCGCCTCGTAATAACGCATAAGCGCCGCCGCGTGGCCTGCGGCCGCCTGCGCCGCCGCGCGGTTCCCGTGAACATAATACGAAAAGATCTTATAATTACCCTGCCGAAGTTCCACCGCTTTAAAATCAGGGGATATCCCCACGCCCAGGTCGCGCATCGGCGCATCTTTTTCAAAAGTTACGGTTTTGGTCCCATCCGGGTTGATCGTGGACTGTCCGGGAACACAGCCGCTTACGACCTGTTGATCCTGCGGTACGGTCAGAGAAAGTTTATAATAAGCGGCGTCGCTGAAAAACGGCTGATGATAGATATAGAACGGGTGATTGTGCCAGCCGGCGTTATCCAACACGCTCAATACGGGATACCAGCGCGTCAATAAGATAATATTTTCGTGCCAGCCGAATCTCCCGTATGAATGCGGCACCCGGACAGAAAACTCCATATCCACCGTAATGGTCTGGCCCGGAAGCAACGGCTGAGAAAGAGCGATATTCAGGATAGTCCGGTCTTCCCCCTCTATTATATAGGGAAGGGGAGTTCCCGAGCCGCGCACCGCCTTAATATCCAGATCCCCGGACTGGAAACCTTCGGGATAAGGATTGACCTTAAAATACCCGGCGTACCGATTCATAACCCTTATTTCATTTTTTGTATAACGGCGGTGCGGGTAAATATGAAAATAGAGATTGGATACAGGCTGATCCGACCCGTTGGTAAACTTTACAACCTGTGTCGCGCTGATCGAGTGGCGGGACACGTCAACCACGGCATTAATATCGTACTCGGGCGCATCCGCGCGCGCGGACAAAGCGCGGGGCACAAAACAGGACATTCCCCACGTCAAAAAACAAAAAGTGAGAGTGAGGCTCCTTAGGATCATCGCGGCCTTTTTCATAAAGCGAGAGGGCAGCTATTGCATTTCGGGTTATTTTTAAGGCAATATTCTTTGCCTAACCGGACTATCAAGGCGTGGAATTCGTTAAAAATCCCGGGGTCTTGCGGCAGCCGTTCCACGCAATACGACTGAACTTCATCATACGTCTCCAGGTCGGAGATAAGATGATGGCGGGAAAAAATTCTTTTAGTATACGCGTCTACCACGAAACTCGGTTTGCCGAATGCGTATAAAAGTATGGAATCCGCGGTCTCCGGCCCGATCCCGTTAACAGTCAAAAGCTCGGACCGCAGTTCCGGCAATGGGACGCGCCCCATCCTCATAAGGCTCCCGCCATATGAAGATATAACGAGCCGCAGAAAACTCCTCAGTCGCTTTGTCTTCAGGCGGTAATAACCCGAGGGCCTTATGAGCTGCGCGGTTTTACGGCTGCCCAATTTGTAAAGCCGCGCCGGATGCAAGACGCGTTCTTTTTTAAGATTTGCTATAGCGAGGGCCGCGTTGGACCAATTCGTGTTTTGGGTCAGGATAGCTCCGACGCTGATCTCGAACGCCGAATCGCCGGGCCACCAGTGCTGCGGGCCAAAATGCGCGGCGAGCCTTTTGTATACCCCCCGCAAATCAACGCTCATTACTGCGCATCCTTAGGATATAACGGATTATAATTATAATAGGCGAATATCGTATAGGCGGTTCCTGAAACCGACCCTGTTGTTTTGCCTTGCGGCGTAATCCATCCATGGCCGGTATCGACGGAATCGGCGCTGGCATATGGCAAACATCCTTCGCCCTGGCCTGTAGGCGAGGGGCTTGAAATGATCATGTTGCACAACGATGCCAGATAGTCATCAGCTGTTTTCTCATACGCCAAAGCTTTAGTCGATATGCCTTTGGCGCGATAATAATCAGCCATGATACGATAAGAAATGATCATCTGCGCCGTCCATTCCGACGAAATAACTCCGCCGCGCGCAACGTTGCGCTGGGGAGCGAAATCGAACCCATTAATGACAACCTTCTTCCCGTCGGCAGCCGTAAACTCCACCTCCGCCTCGCAATTGTCGCGGGCAAACTCCAGGATCATGTCAGGATTCATCCCGAGCTCGGTAAGTTTCTCCGGGCCGAGCGCCGCTATAGACCACGCGTACGTATCCGTGGCTATGGTAGAGTCGCCTTTCCCGCGTTTAATGGGGACTTCCGACTTATCGTAGCTATGCGCCATAAGCCATTGCAGCACCTTGTCGCGGCTGACGCGATACGCGTCTTTCTTTGTCATATCGTACAACATATTAAAATACGCGTACGCGTCCAGATTATGCTCCGTGGCATACCAGGGGGTGGTGGGGCCGCCGCGAATACCCCCTTCCGGATCCTGAGACTGGATATCCATAACGCCGCGGGCAATATCCTCCGCCATGGGCAAAAAGCGGATATCCGCTGTCTTTTTGGTATACCGCAGGGCGGCAAGGCCCAGCCAGATATTAGGGCCGGAGTGAACTATGTATTCTACGGGAGAGCCATCGTTGACAAAATAAGCGTTCACGAACAGGCCGTCAACTTTCTTGGCTTTCTTGCTGAAAAAATCCAGCAGCTTGCGCGCCCGCTCGAAGTCGGAGAAATTCACGTATGTCTGGGCCACCAGCGACTGATCGTAGATAAACGCCCAATCCTGAAGATTCCTATCGCCCTCATATGACATCACCAATCCCGTGCGGGGATTCTGGTGAACGGTCAGCCACCGGTACATTTTGTCGAAGTTGGCTTTTTGGAGATCGGATTTGCGCTGGTCGAGCCTGAGCAGTTCCTCCGTTACCGTGTTCTCTTTTTGCTGCAAACTTATCAACTGATCCTGGAAACTGGCCTTATCTTTGGTCAGCTTATCGAGCATATCATTGAGTTCCCGGATCCGGCCGGCTGCGCGCGCCATTTCATCTTTCGCCTTTTCCTCGAACGCGGTCTTCTCTTTTTCCGCCTTCTGCGCCTTGGATTGCTGAGCCGCGCGTTCATCTTCAAGCGCCTGGATCCTGACCTGGAGCGTCTGCAAATTACGCTGGGCGTCTTCCTTATCGCGGCTGATATCCTTTATCTTTTGCTTGGCGCTTGTCGACTCCCGCAGGATCTCAATAAGCTGCGCGACGAGCGCTTTGTTGCCCTCTATCAGCTTGACATTAACATAAGTATACGCCCCCAGCGCCAGGGCCAACGCGACGACGATAACGGAAAAAGCCGGAACGACCATCTTCTTGGTCCACGCGTACCGCAAAAGCCTCATCTTATGGACAGAATCGATCTGCACATAAGAAAGTCCTATGCCAAGCTTCTGAATTTCCGGCGTCTTATCCTGCACCCACGCGACTGAAGCGCGCGCGGCCACCGCGGGCCTGTTAAGCGGCATCTCAATCTTGAGCGCGACCGTAGCCTGCCGCGTTTTAACAAGAAGCGCGAGATCGGCGTTCAGATCATGAACATTCAACAAGATGCCGCCTTTGCCGATATTATGAGTATAGCCCTGCAGCCAATCTGAAAGAGGCGTTATTCCATCAAGCGCATATATCCTGAATTGAACCGGGAATACAGAGTCCAACCTGACGTATCGCCTTCGTTCTGCCTGGGGATCCGGACGGGTAAACATTATTTTTTCCTTTCAAGCACTACCCTTTGTTTTACGCGCTTGCCTAACTGGTAGATAAAATCCTTATACGCTGAATACTCCTCTTGCGGAATAACGCGCCGGCGCAACTCCACGGTCTGGCGGAACACAAGGGTCGATCCCCGCATAGTGTAGACCGCCTCGTACTTCATCCATTGGTTATCTTCACGTATCGGAGCCGGCATATACCGGATCACATAGCCCTGAGGCAGGATGATCGTGGTTTCACTATTTTTCAAATCCAGCATTTCGTATTCAACGGGATAACGCCGCGCCGTTTTTGTAACGGCGGACATATCAAAACCGGCCAGAGCGGGCATGATCCGCAGCGGGCCCGCGGGCATCAGGAATTCCGGGCCGCGGAATGAATAGCGCAACACGAGCGGCTCGTTCAGATCATCAAGATGATCGACCGCATAGCCGTCAAGACGCGCGCCTATAGAGATCTCCTGTATCTTCGCTGATAGTATATCCTTGACCACATCGGGAACGGTATACAAAAGCCAATACCGCTGCGCCTGGTCGTACACGCCCGCGCTGGATACGGAGCGCTCTCCCGCTACAGCCTCTTCTCCGGAGATCGTCAACGACAACCGTTGCAAAAGCGTGTTGTGGCCGGCAGGATAAAGCGGCGTTCTCGCCACCTCGAAACCATTCTCTTTAATAACCAATACCACGCGATCCTGATCCCCTGCCGGAAGGTCCCCGAAAGAACAGGTTTCCGCGGTGGGATCCATAAAAACTATTTTGCCTTCCCAGGAAACCGCGGCGATACAATGATTGAAAAGCATTGCGGGAAAATCGGGATTCATATTAAACGAGTCGCGGGCCGGGATCAATACGGGCCACGCGGTAAAACCGGCCTCTTTAAGCATAGTCACCAAAAGGATAGCCTGATCCTTGCAGTCGCCGTATTTGTTCTTATAAATATCCGCGGCCTGATGCGGCTCATATCCCGCTTCGCCATATTCTACCGCGACATACCTGATCTTCTGCGCGCAGAAACTATGGATCGCCCTGAGCCGCGCCTCATCTCCGGGCGCGCCCGCGGTCAATTCAAAAACCTTTTGTTTTATATCTCCGTCCGCCCTGATCTTATCCTTTGCAAGCTGCCACCACCAATCATAGATATCCTGCCATCCGCCGAATGACGATATAAGCACCGCCGGATTAACCTCCTCGAGAGGAGGCATTGCCGGCTCAGGAATAATCTGCGGGATATTCTTAAACTGCCACCGATACGTTCTTGTTCTTTCTGTTTCCGATATTGACGGCGTGAGCGCGGCGCCGAATACATTGTACCGCTCATTAACGGCCTTTAGATTTACGGGCCGGCCCTTGGGCACGGTCAAACTAAACTTGCTGTCGAGAACCGGCTCTTGCGTCTGTAGCTGGACCGGGATGACAAAATCCTTTTTATTGATGAGCTGCGACCGGGATACCGTCACCGCGTATTCAATGGTCGCGCCTTCAGCGACCGCGGGGAACGAAATAATAAGAACACGCGCATTGCTGTACAAAGGAAAATTAAGATATTTGGACACGTCCCGGATATGGCGGCTTCCGACATCGACCACGGTGCCGTCCGGCCGGATGGTCCTGGCATATTCGAGATCGACTTTCTCGTCCGTAGAATCATACTCTATGGGCGCTTCGGAGAAATTTTCCTTTCCGCGCTCGTTCAGGATGCGCACGATATAATGCAGCCTGTACACGGCTTTATTATCCGGCGTTACCTCAACGCTCTCATCGCTCAAAAGGATCAAAGCTCCAGCCTGCGGATACACGCCGGGGGCCGGGCATTGCGCCAGCATGGCGGCTACACCGGGATCGACATCCCCGATCCGGAGCGGATTAACACCTTTTTCTATAACCGCGATCCTGCCCTCTGCCCGGGCCGCGTAAGCCGGATCCTTAATGTCGCGGTACACCTTGATCGCCCGGTCGAAAAGGTTTAATTTCTCGCTGGCAAGGCCTTCGTAATATTTTAATTCGTCGTCTCCGCGATCGCCGCGATCACACACTTCCAAAACAGCGGCATAATCTCCTAACCGGTACAGCGAGATCGCCAGGGATTTCTCGGCGCGGGGATCTTTCGACCTGCGGAAACTGCTTGCAGCAGAATCAAAATCGCCCTTGTGATAATACAGCATGCCGGCTTCGTATTGCAATCCCGGGGATCCAGGCGACGCGGCGAGCAATTTTTCATAAAGCGCTTCTGCCGAGCGGATATGAGCGTCCGCCGCGACGACATGCCGCTGCGCCTGCGGAAGGGAAGGCTCGGGCCGGCAGCCGCACGCCGTGCCGGCAGCCGCAATAAAACAGGCAATAATGATTTTTCTCATTCTATCCGATAACCTCCAGATCAAGAATGCTGTCGATCTTGAACATCCTGTCCTCGTTTTTCATAAAACAAAACCCGATCAGATACGACTGCCGGCTATCCTGTTTGATCTCTTTAGGAAGGACCACCCGTTCAGAAACTACTCCGTCTATACTTGACATATACCGTATCTTAATCCGCGCGGCGCCTGCAACCGCTTCCCGGATCTTAACCAGTTTTTGCGCCGTAAGGTCCCGCAGTATTTTTTGCTCTACCCCGAACAAACCGATACAATGCGCCAGGCCCGATATACCTTTATTGCGCAGTTCGCTTTTGAGCTTCTGAAAAACCTGCCACGTCATATCCACATCGGACCGGGCCCGGTGTTCCTGATGCTGCCGGATACCCAGGGAATCTGACACAAACCACAACGCGTGGCGTTGAAGAGACGGTAAAAGCCTGCGGGCCATAGCGAGCACATCTATAAGCGGAATGTCGTCAAGCGATCCCGCGCCGCTTATGGCCATTTCGTTCTTCAAAAACCCAAGATCGAACGGTAAATTATACGAGCACAAACAACTGCCTTTTATAAAATCCAGGAACCCGGGAAGGACCTCTTCGATGGAAGGGGCATCACGCAGCATGTCTTCCGATATTTTATTCACGGCGAATGCCCCGGGAGACACGGGCCGGTGCGGATTAACCAGGCTTTCAAATTGCCCGATCACACTACTGCCCTTCACCCTGATCGCGGCGATCTCCACGATCCTGTCGCCGGAACGCGCCTCAAGGCCCGTTGTTTCCGTATCGAATATGGTAAACTCTACATTCTCAATATCGCTCTGCATGTGGCCTTTGTATGATATACGCCGGGATCACCTGCGCCGGCCGGTACGAACGCTTAACGCCCTGCAAACGCTCCAGACCGGAATCGTCCATTACGTTGATATACCGGTACATGGACATCTCCCCGCACACCTGCCGGAATATATATTGGCTGATCCCCTTAAAAGACAGATCAGAGATTTCATACAGGATACAAAACGTGTCTTTATTCAGCTCGCACCCTAAGGTAAAAGCCCTGACGGTCTTATCGACAACAATAATCCTGCCTATTACGTTAAGCGCTTCGGGCTTGAGCAGGATCGCCTCAAGACACGTACGGCTGTCGCCAAGCATGCCGGTATATACACGGTCCGATGTGGTCGCCGCGCGCGCCTTTGCCCATGCGTCGTAGAGATCAAAGCACGCCTGACGGCATGCGGATGTATACGGCAGGTAGCCGGCCGTATACGTCTTTAAAAAATAATTGCACCCGGCGCGCTTTGATTTATACGGGTCTCCGCGCAGACCCGCCAGCTTCGCGCGCTCGTACACATAATCTCCGCCCTTGGCTACCGCCTCATATCCGAGAGACCTGTAAAACGCGACATCGGCTTCCTCGACGTTCTCTATGCGGGAATATGTTTTATTTTTATTGCGCGCGTCCATGTAGGCGAATGCCGCGCGCACAACCTCCGGGGTCGCGGATGATCCCAGAGGCCCGCAGTTCATAAAAGCCCCGAAGGCGTCATGAAAAAAAACGCACACGGTATTTTCAAGGCGCGCCCACGCAACCCGGTACAAATTCCTCCACATCATCATCTGCGCGAACGAATACGCGCTCAAATGGCGCGGCACGCAGCGCAAAGCCGCTTCGATGACCTTCTTATCCTTGAACGCCAGGTCTCCGCATTTCATAAGGACAGCGGTGCTATATTAAGGACACCGTCATAGCTCTGTACAAGCCAGGGATTCTGCTTCAAGCTCTGTATAAAATCCGGACTATCGCATTCAACGGCGAGAGAAGCGATACTATCCCTCATGGCCTGTGTTTCATAATGCTCCCGCGCGTATGCGCAATTCATATCAATCGCCAGGAATACCGTTCCGCCGCGCCTGTTGATCAAGAAAGGATACAACCGGCATTCGAACGGCCTTTTGGAATAAACGGTGCACCGCTCCCTCCGGGCGTCAAAAAAAACGCAAAAGCACGTTCCCGACGCGGGGTCTTTGGGAGAGGGGATCACGGTATCCTGTACGCCCAGCGACTGCTGCTCGTCGGATGTCAGATGAACGCCCCACTCGCTGCGCTCCCGGGAAAATCGGCAGCACC
>JBAYMQ010000009.1:0-11164 GCA_041663465.1 Candidatus Omnitrophota bacterium
ATTAATACGTCATTCAATGTCAGGGGAGAACCGCTGGTATGTTCTCCTCAGGACGCGTACGCGTGTTTTATGCGGACTGAAATGGATTTTCTTGTTTTGGGGTGTTTGATCCTGGATAAGAAAGAGCAGAAGCCGCTTCCGGCGGATCTATCGTGGCAGAAACAGTTCAAATTGGATTAGTATGATATTGAAAGATTACGACAAGCAGGTGCGGTCTTTCTCCCGTGTAATGGCGGTGGTTTTTTTTGTCATCGGTTTTATTTTTTTCATCCGGCGTAAACCCGAATTTATGCTTCTGTGGTTAACCGGGGGATGCTTTCTGGTAATCGGCATTATCCGTCCGCAATGGCTGGCGCTTGTCTATCGCGGGTGGATGAAATTAGCCTGCCTTTTGTCCTGGGTCAATACCCGGATAATGCTTGGCGTTATCTATTATTGCGTCCTCACGCCCGTGAGTATAGTGATGAGGTTTCTCCGGATCGACCCTCTTGAGTCGGCATTCAGCAAACATAAAGCTTCGTATTGGGTTGACCGGCCTAAGAAAACATTTAACAAATCAGATTACGAGCATCTATATTAAGGAGCGTTTAGTGGGGAGATACAATATCTTAGGGGAATTCTGGGGATTTTTGATGGCTAATAAAAAATGGTGGATGGCGCCGATTATTATAATGTTTTTGCTGCTGGGATTATTGATATTCCTTACTCAATCGTCGGCGGTCGCGCCTTTAATTTACACTCTTTTTTAATATGAACGTGCCATTTATTGATCTTAAAGCCCAGTATCTGCAGGTTAAACCCGAAATTGGCCGCGCTATTAAAGCGGTTTTAGACCGGCAGGACTTTATTCTTGGCAGGGATGTGTCGTTTTTCGAGCAGGAGTTCGCGCACTATGTAGGTTCCCGTTACTGCGTAGGTGTCAATTCCGGGACGGACGCGCTTTATTTAAGCTTGAAGGCTCTTGGGATAGGCCCGGGTGATGAAGTCATCGTGCCGGTTTTTACGTTCATCGCGACCGCGTTCGTCGTGACGTGCGCGGGGGCTAAACCCGTGTTCGTAGATATCGATGAGCGAACATTCAATATCGATGTCAACAAGCTTGAACGCGCCATAACAAAACGCACAAAGGCGGTCAGTCCCGTGCACCTGTTCGGCCAATGCGCCGATATGCAGCCTTTGATGTCTCTGTGCCGCCGGCGCGGGCTCGCGGTTGTTGAAGACGCCTGCCAGGCGCACGGCGCTTTGTACAAGGGCGCGCCTTCAGGCATCTTGGGCGCGACAGGGTGTTTTAGTTTTTATCCAACGAAGAATCTGGGAGGATCGGGCGATGGCGGCGCGATCGTGACCGATAATGAAGGGCTCTACGCTAAACTGCGCATGATGAGGGACTGCGGCAGAAAGTCGAAATACGAGCATCATATCCTGGGGTTCAACTCGCGGTTGGACACACTGCAGGCCGCCGTACTCCGCGTTAAATTGAGGCGTCTCAACTCGTGGAATAACAAACGCATAGGCTGCGCGCGGCTGTATTCGCGATTATTCGCGGATATCCCCGGTGTTGCCATTCCGTACGCGGCGCCCGGTTCTCGGCACGTATATCATATATACGCGATCCAGGTTGATAACCGTGACGCTGTCGTCGCGTATTTGAACAGGATGCGCGTAGGCTGCATGGTAAATTATCCGATACCGCTGCATTTACAGGTTGTGTATAAAGATCTGGGTTATAAAAAAGGCGATTTTCCTGTTGCTGAAAAGCTCTCGCGCAGGATAATATCTTTGCCGATGCATCCGTGTCTGGCTAAACGCGAGATAGAATATGTGGTTAAAACCGTTCAAAAAGCCCTTAAGGAGGCCTGATGGCTCAAACAATCCCGTTAACCGTTGTTATCTGCGCTAAGAACGAAGAGAATAATATCGAAGAGACGCTGCAAAGCGTGTATGGATGGGCGGATGAAATTATCGTGGTCGACGACAACTCTACCGATCAAACCGTGGCTATTTCTAAAAAGTATGCCCGTATCCTCAGCCACCGCATGGATAATGAGGGTATTCATCGCAACTGGTCATATGCCAATGCAAAAAACAGATGGGTTTTAAGTTTGGACGCGGATGAAAAGGTGTCGGAGGAATTAAAACCGGAGATAGCGGCCGCTATCAACGATCCCTCGTTCGTAAGCTATGATATCCCCCTGCGTAATTATATAGGCACCTACTGGGTTCGTTACGGCGGCTGGTATCCGGCATCCAAGGTCAGATTGTTTTGCAAGGACAAGTTCAAGTATGAAGAGGTGCAAGTGCATCCGCGCGTTTTTATCGACGGAAAGAACGGTCATCTCACGCGGGACATTATTCATAAAGGGTATCCTGATCTTGAACATTTTATAGGGTCGGTCAATCGGCAGACGACGCTTGAGGCTGCCAAATGGCTTGCAACGGGCAGGAAGTTCACCTGCGGCCACATGCTTTGGAGGGCTATAGACCGATTTTTTCGCAGGTATGTGCGCAAGCAGGCCTGGAAGGACGGAATGTACGGTTTTTTGATCGCGTATTTCGACTCGTTGTACCAATTTCTGTCGTACGTCAAGTACCGCGAGATGGTCAATAAGAAATGAAAAAAGTCAGTGTTGTCTTTTTGGACCGGGATGGGGTCATCAATGAGTACCCCGGCCATTATAAATATGTTGAATCCGTTGCGGAATTTCATCTTTTGCCGAAGGTCAGGGAAGCGCTTTTGCGGTTGATCTCGGGCGGTTACCGGCTTTTTATAATTTCGAATCAGGCGGGCGTCGGCAAAGGTCTTTATTCGCAGCAAACGCTTGATGATATAACCTCCGCTATGCGCCGGCAGCTCGGGAATGATGTCGTATTCGACGGTATCTTCTATTGCACTCACCGTCCGGACGCTAATTGCGCCTGCCGCAAACCAAAGACGGCTTTCATCGATACCGCAATAGCGCAATTGGAAAAAGCAGGCCTGGAGGTCGATAAGGCGCGCAGCTTTTTTGTCGGGGATTCCGTGATCGATATGGAAATTGGAAAAGCGGCGGGTTTGCGCACGATCATGGTGTTTTCCGGCAGGGAGTCTCCTGATAATCAGAAGGCCTGGACGACCAGGCCTGATTCCACAGCCGCTGATCTTTTTCAGGCGGTCGACCGCATACTCTACTGATGAAAATAGTCGTTGTATATGCCACTGCCGGCGCGGGCCACAAAAAGGCGGCGCAGGCTATCGAAGTATATCTGCGCAGCCGCGAGCCCGGCGCCGAAATCGCGCTTGTCGATGTCGTTGACCGGTCGTCGTGGATATTCAGGCTCATCTATTTATGGGGATATGATTTTCTCATCAATCATTGCCAGTGGATGTGGGCATTGGTGTTTTATGCATCGAGCCGCACCTCAATGCGCGCCTTTTTCAATCGTATAACCACCGGCATCCATTATTACAACACCAGGCCGTTCACGGCGTATCTGACCGGGATGCAGCCGGATGTTGTAGTCTCGACGCATTTTCTTTCGTCGGATATCGTTTCGTTCCTGAAACAGCGAGGGTCATTGCGCGCGCGCTTGATAACCGTGATAACGGATTTCGGCGTGCATCCGTTCTGGCTGTCGCCGTCTACCGACTATTATTGCGTTGCGTCAGAGGCGACGCGGCAGATCTTGCTTGCTGGCGGCGTACCGGACGTAAAAATCCGGGTTACAGGTATTCCGGTAGATCCGAAATTTTTGCGAATCCATGATCGGCAAGATATATGCCGCCGGCTGGGCATAGATACGAGCCGCCCGGTTGTGCTGGTCGTAACAGGTTCTTTCGGTATCGGGCCCATTGAAGAGATCGCGCGGCGGCTCAGTAATGATTACGAGATTCTCGCGGTATGCGCCCGTAATAAGCGGCTTTATGAAAGACTGGCCGCTTGCGGTTATCCCCATACGCATATATTCGGATTTGTGGATTATATAGACGATTTGATGGCGGTGGCCGACGTTATTGTTACAAAACCCGGGGGCTTGACGATCTCTGAGTTGTTATCCATGGATCTGATCCCTCTTTTTGTAGCCGCTATTCCCGGGCAGGAATCGGTCAATGTCGGGATATTGCGTCGCGCGGGCATTGGCTCGCGCGTCGATGATTTGCGCGGCATTGGACAGCAAATGGCTCGATGCGTCCAAGACGCTTCGCGGTTAAAGGGATCCATACGCGCATTTAAACAGACAAACGCCGTCTCAGGAATATACGATGTTATACGCACAGGTAGTTCTGGGTCTGCCCGTTGACGGGCCTTTCGATTACGCTATTCCCGATCCTCTTGTTCCCGCCGCGAGAGTCGGCTGCCGCGTCCGGATAAATTTCCGCAACAAAAAAGAGGTCGGCTATATTGTCGCCTTGAGCGACAATACGGATTGTTCCTCCGTTAAGCCGGTCATCGACATAATCGACAGCCAGGGGCCGCTGTTCGCCGCGGCATTTCTCGAATTAGCCAAACAGGTTTCCTTGTATTATTATTGTTCCTGGGGACAAGCTATTGAAGTCGGGCTACCCATGGCATTGAGGGTGGGTCGCAAAAGCGGGATTGCTTCGTCGCCTTCGGCTCCTCGCAATGACGGTCTTTCGGCTCCTCGCAATGACGGGGTTGCTTCGTTGCCTTCGGCTCCTCGCAATGACAGTTTTTCGGCTACTCGCAATGACGGGGGTGGTTTGTCGGCCAGCGCAGGTCGCACAAAACCCAGACGTTTTTTGATCCACGACCGGGATGATGACGGCCGCATCCGTGTTTATCAGGACAAAGCAGCTGTTTATCTCGAGAAACAAATGTCCGTTATTGTTCTTGTGCCTGATAAGGACGCTATAGGCCGCATGCGGGCTGCAATGGACTCCAGGTTTAAATATCAAGTCTGCGTTCTGGTGAGAGAAGGTACGCAGGAGATACAGCAATGGATGAATATATGGAATTCGCATCCAGTTCTTGTTATCGGAACGAGATCCGCGGTGTTCGCGCCAGTTCGAAATCTGGGCTGTATTATTATAGATGACGAGCACGATTACAGCTACAAGCAGGACCAGTCTCCGCATTATCATGCGCGTGAGGTTGCTATGATGCGCTGCGATGTAGAAAAGGCTGATTTTATAGCGGGCAGCGCAGCGCCGTCGCTTGAGATGATGTATGCCGTATCCTCGGGCGCCATGGAATTAGAAACCATTATCCGCAGCCGCCCTGCGCCGCAGATCAAGATCGTTGACATGAAAAATCTTCCCCTTGTTTCGACAAAGCAGAAGATCACTATTTCAGGATATTTGCAGGATGCTATCCTGGCAGCCATCACGGCCAGGGAAAAAGTCCTTATTTTTCTTAATAGAAAAGGCTATGCTACTCTGGCAATATGTTCTCATTGCGCAAAAATATTTCAATGCCCGAGGTGCAGCGTAAATTTGAATTATCATTATGAAGCCAAGCTATTGCGCTGCCATTACTGTAATTATACAATGCCGCCCCCGAATATCTGCCCTGAATGCAATGCTGGATATGTCAGATTTCTGGGAGCCGGGACCGAAAAGCTTGAGAGTGAATTAAGCCGGCTATTCCCGCAGGCGCGTATCAGCCGGTGGGAATCAGGAAAGCCGTTGGAATATGGTTCAGCCGACATATTTATAGCGACTCAGGCCGCTATCAGACATGTTCAAAACAGATTTGATCATGTTTGCGTGCTCGGCATAGACAACGCGCTTAATCACGTTGATTTCCGGTCGTCGGAGAAAACATTCGGTATAGTCAATTGCCTGGCAGGCCTGGCTGACAAACAAATGATCGTGCAGACAAATATGACCAATAATCATGTTCTGAACGCATTGACACAGCGAGACCCGGGAGTTTTTTATAAGGAAGAGTTTGAACAGCGTAAGGAATTATTATTCCCTCCATACCGGCACTTTGTTTTTATTAAACTTCGCGGTAAGGATGAGGGCAAGGTCGAGAAAGCGGCGAAGGACACATTCGAAAGATTGTCTAATACGGCAAAGCCTGCGGGGATCGCCATGATATCAGTCAACCCGGCGCAACAGGCAAAGCTCAGAGGCAACTATTACTGGGTCATCCTTATTGCGTGCAAGGATGTTATCAGGCTTAATGAATTTCTAAAAAAGAATTTACCGGTAGCGCGCCATTCGGGTATAATAATAACCGTAGATGTGGATCCGGTATAATAGCAATGACATCTGATTCCGGGGACACAGTACTAAATTATTTTTGATCTTTGTCATAAGCTAAAAAGTGAGATTTTGCTATTGCTTGCGTCAATTGTAGGTAAAGGAGGGTACAATGACAAGAATAGCAAGAGTTGTTGTGCCTGATCTGCCGCATCATGTGGTACAACGGGGTAACCGGCGGCAGCAGGTCTTTTTTAGCGATGATGACCGGAAAGCATATCTGGATTCCCTAATCATTTATGCCAAGCCAGCCGGGATCAGGATCTGGAGTTATTGTTTGATGGACAACCATCTGCATCTTGTAACAGTTCCCGCTTCGGAGGATAGTTTGGCTCGCGGATTGTCTGAGGCACATCGCCGATATACTCGTTATATTAATTTCAAGCACGATTGGCGCGGGTATCTTTGGGAAGGGCGGTTTAAGTCTTATCCGTTGAGTGAAGCGCATTTGTACGCTACCATGCGATACATCGAAAGAAATCCGGTGAGAGCTGGCATCGTAAAAAACGCTTGGGATTATCGATGGTCTAGTGCGCGGGCGCATGTTTTTAACCAAAAGGATCCTCTTTTGGATGATAATTTCATTACCGCCGACATTAGTGATTGGAAAGCTTTTTTATCCAGGGAAGACGGCCAAAACGATATAAAGCTGGTGCAGTTGCATACGGGCAGCGGAAGGCCGTTAGGAGATACGCAATTTATAGAAAGAATAGAGGAGCTATCCGGCAGGAGTGTGCGAAAACAAAAGACGGGGCCCAAATCCGGATTGGAATTTAGTACTGTGTCCCCGGAATAAAGGATAATATATGAATATTGTTTTTATGGGCAGCGGGGAATTCGGCGAAGCATCCTTACGTATGCTTGTGAATAAGGGGCACCGGATCCTGTGCGTTGTTACCCAGCCGGATAAGAAACAGGATCGCGGTATGAGCATCGGATCCACTCCCATTAAACGAGCGGCCGTGGAATTGGGGTTGACGGTATATCAGCCGGTTGATATCAATATGCCGGAGTCTGTAGCGTACTTAAAAGGCCTTAAACCCGACTTTATTGTCGTTATTGCATATGGGCAGAAATTGTCTCAAAAGATACTTGATATTCCCCTGATCCTGCCTTTAAATATCCACGCGTCCTTGTTACCCGCGTATCGCGGAGCCGCTCCCATTAACTGGGCGATAATAAACGGGGAAAAGGTTACGGGTGTCACTCTGATGAAAGTGACCCTGCGAATGGACACCGGGCCGGTCATTCATCAGAAGCCGGCAGAGATCCTCGGGTCGGATACGGCGGTTACCCTTGGCCGCCGGTTGTCGGTTGACGCTTCCGAGGTATTGATCGAAGGTATTTCCGGGCTTGTAAAAGGCGCGTATGCGTTTGTCCCGCAGGATGAGTCAAAGGCCAGCGTCGCGCCCAAATTGATAAGAGCAAACGGCCTTATTGATTGGAATAAGCCGGCGCAGGCCCTTGTCAATCTAGTCCGGGGTTGCGCGCCCTGGCCCGGAGCGTATACCCATTATAAAGGCAAGCTGATCAAGATCCACAAAGTGTCCCCGGTATCATGCGCGGTCGCCGGCGCGTTGCCGGCGGGGCGGATAGCGCGTATATCCAAGGAAGGGATCGTTGTTACGGCGTCTGACGGGTTCCTTTTGATAGAATCATTGCAGATGGAGGGGAAGCGCATGATCTCCGCGGGTGAATTCATCGCCGGATATAAAGTGCGGGAGCAGGATACATTAGGGTAAAAAGGCTTGCATAAGGGATTTCTTGTGGTATAATTAAAAATTTGTGAATTCCCTATCCAGTAACTAATTACAACTTAAGCGGTTAAATCAAATAATATGCCAGAACTACGCAGGGATCCAATCGTCGGCAGGTGGGTGATCATAGCGACAGAGCGCGCGCGCAGGCCGGATCAGTTTATCAACCAGGTGGTTGAGTCCGGAGCTGAGAAACCGTGCCCTTTTTGCGAAGGTATGGAGTCGCATACGCCCCAGGAGATATACGCGGTTCGCCCGCGGAATTCGGCGCCAAACGGCCCGGGTTGGGATCTCAGGGTCGTGCCGAGTCTCGCGCCGTTCCTGCGCATTGAGGGCGATCTGGACAGGCGGGGAAACGGCCTCTACGATATGATGAATGGTGTCGGAGCTCATGAGATCGTTATTGAGTCCAATAAACACGTGGCCAATATGGCTGATCTCGCTGAAGAGCAGATAGCGAAGGTTATTGGTTGTTATATCAGGCGGATCCTGGACCTGGAGCGCGACGAACGTTTTAAATATGTCCTTGTTTTTAAGAATTACGGCTGGGTGGCGGGCGGCGGCAGGGTGAAACACAGCAGGTCGCAATTGATCGCCACTCCGGTGAACCCTAAGCGCGTTAAAGAAGAGCTTATCGGAGCCAGGCATTATTACGATTCTCATGAGCGGTGTATTTTTTGCGATCTTATCCATCAGGAGATCGAAATGAAGGAGCGCGTTATAGTCGAAATTGACGGTTTCATAGCGATCGTGCCGTTCGCCGCGCGGTTCCCGTTCGAGATCTGGATCCTGCCGAAAAAACATTCTTCTGATTTCGTGCAGTTATCCGACGCGCAAAAAGCGGCGATGGCCAGGATCCTTAAAGTTGTATTGTCAAAGCTGAAAATCGGGCTCAATGATCCGCCCTATAACTATATTATTCACACGGCGCCGTTTCGCAGGCAGAAAGCGGGTTACTGGCGCACGATCGAAGATGATTATCACTGGCATATGGAGATCACGCCGCGCCTGACGCGCGTCGCGGGATTCGAATGGGGCACCGGATTCTATATTTGCCCTGTTACTCCGGAAGCAGCCGCCAAATTTTTAAGGGAGGTTACGGTTGTCTGAATTGCGCAGGGATCCAATAGCGGGAAGATGGGTGATCGTCACGACTGACGATCCGAATAAACCCGAGGATTACGATCATGATGAGCCTCAAAATTGGCGTCCCGGAGCCTGCCCGTTCTGTTATGGTAATGAATCGAGCACGCCGTCCGAGATCATCGCGATACGTAATAACGGCACCGCCGCGAATACTCCGGGATGGCAGGTCAGGGTAGTGCCGAATAAGTTCCCCGCGTTGCAGATCGAGGGGGATCTTGAGCGCAGGCCTTTAGGGATGTACGATATGACCAGCGGGATCGGCGCGCATGAGATCGTGATAGAAAGCCCGTATCATCACAAGGATCTGTCCGACCTTCTTGATTCGGAAGTCGCCAATATCCTGCATATGTATTTCCAGCGGGCCCTTGATCTTGAGAAGGACCGCCGTTTCAAATATGTCATGATCTTTAAAAATAACGGCCATGGGGCCGGAGCTTCTCTCGAGCATCCCCATACGCAGATCATCGCGCTGCCCATGGTGCCTAAGATAGTTAAAGAAGAGATCCGCGGCGCTAAGAATTATTTCGAGTATCGCGAGCGCTGTATTTTTTGCGATATTATCCGCCAGGAAGTAGAGGATAAGGAGCGGATAGTCATGGAGAACAGGAATTTCATGGCGTTTTGCCCGTTCGTGTCGCGGTTCCCGTTCGAGATATGGATCATGCCCAAGAAGCACGCGAGCTATTTTTGCCAGACGCCGGTTGAACAGATCCCGGATCTCGCAGTAATGTTAAAGGGTATCATCGCGAGGGTAAAAAAGGTGTTCGGCAATACCGCCTATAATTTTATTATTCATACGTCCCCGATCAATTCTGACGGCCAGGCGATGGATAGTTATCACTGGCATTTGGAATTCATGCCGAAGCTGACACGCGTAGCCGGATTTGAATGGGGCACGGGTTTCTATCTTGTTCCAACCCCGCCTGAACTCGCGGCAAAATTTCTAAGGGAAGCGTAATCGTATTAACACACAAACCAAAACGGAGGTTACCATGGCAGTGAAAGTCGGTATCAACGGTTTCGGACGGATCGGCCGCTTAGTCGCGCGGGCTATCCTGGAAAAGAATAGCAAGAATATCGAGTTGGTAGCGGTTAACGATCTTACTGACGCAAAGAGCAACGCCTATTTGTTCCAGTACGATTCCGTGCACGGCAGGTTCCCGGGTGTAGTGAAAGCTGCGGGCGAAGATCAAATTTCAGTCGACGGCAAGATAATTAAAGTCCTGTGCAAACGTGATCCGTCGGAACTGCCCTGGAAAGAGCTCGGCGTAGATATAGTCGTCGAGTCGACGGGTTTATTCACGATCAAAAAAGACGGCGTGAATAAAAAAGGCAAGGAAGTAAAAGGAGCTGAGAATCATATCACCAAGGGCGGAGCTAAGAAAGTAATTATTTCAGCGCCCGCCCAGGATGAGGATATCACGATAGTTTTGGGCGTTAACGAAAAAAGGTATGACCCCAAGGCGCATCATGTGATCTCCAACGCGTCCTGCACGACCAATTGCCTCGCTCCGATATCGAAGGTTTTGAATGATAAATTCGGTATTGTGAAAGGTCTTATGACCACGATCCATTCATATACCAACGATCAGCGCTTGCAGGATATGGCGCATTCGGATCTGCGCAGGTCTCGCGCCGCGGCAGTTTCAATGATCCCGACATCGACCGGCGCCGCGAAAGCGTTGTCCCTGGTTATACCGGAGCTCAAAGGTAAACTGGACGGTTTCGCGATCCGCGTTCCGACACCGAACGTTTCAGTTGTCGATCTGACCATGCAACTGGCCAAAAAGACGACGGCTGCCGAGATCAACGCGGCGTTCAAAGAAGCGTCTGAAGGCGCGATGAAAGGTTACCTGGGTTATACAGAGGATCCGGTTGTATCGATCGATTTTAATCATTGCAAGTTAAGCTCTATCGTCGACGCGACTTTAACCAAGGTCATCCAGGATGATTTTGTAAAAGTCCTCTCCTGGTATGACAACGAATGGGGTTATTCTAACCGCGTTGTCGACCTGGTCGATTATATTATCGAAAAAGGCCTGTAAGTTTCAGGACG
>JBAYMQ010000010.1:0-11025 GCA_041663465.1 Candidatus Omnitrophota bacterium
GAGCGAATGCGCGATCTCAAGCTTCTCGGACGTATTCAATGACGCGCCCGGAGCCTGCTCGCCGTCCCTCAACGTAGTATCAAAAATGATTAATTTTTCCATAGTTCGATCACGTCATTGCGGGGAGCGCGAAGCGCGACGAAGCAATCTCAAAAACGTGATTGCTTCGCCCCTTCGGGGCCTCGCAATGACGAGCTTTTTACTTCCGCATCCAGGGCATCATTTCTCTCAACTGCTTTCCTACCTGCTCTATCCTATGGTTATCGCCGTCCTGTAATAATTTATTGAAGTTCGGCCTTCCCATTTCGTTCTCTTTGATCCATTCTTTAGCGAACTTTCCGGACTTGATCTCTTTAAGGATCTTCTTCATTTCTTTGCGGGTCCGTTCGTTAATGATACGCGGGCCGCGGGAAAGATCTCCCCAGCAAGCGGTATTGGAAACGCCGCGGCGCATACCGCTGATACCTCTTTCCTGGATCAGATCCGTGATAAGTTTGAGCTCATGCAATACTTCGAAATACGCTATCTCCGGCTGGTACCCGGCGTCGATCAGGGTATCGAATCCCGCCTTGATCAATTCTGACGCGCCGCCGCAAAGAACAGCCTGCTCTCCGAACAGATCGGTCTCTGTCTCTTCTTCGAATGTCGTCTCGATAACCCCGGCTCTTGTCGCGCGCAGCGCTTTAGCGTAAGCCAGGGCCAGTTGTTTAGCCTGACCGGTAGCATCCTGAAAAACCGCGACCAGACAAGGAACGCCTTTACCTTCCTCATACATCCTGCGCACCAAAGCGCCGGGACCTTTAGGAGCGATCATAAACACATCCACGCTCTTCGGGGGTTTGATCTGTTTGAAACGAATATTGAATCCGTGAGAAAAACAAAGCGCTTTGCCTTTTTTAAGATTCGGCTTGATGGATTCCATGTACACTTTAGCCTGGACATGATCCTGCGTCAGGATCTGGATGATATCCGCCGCTTTCGCAGCTTCAGCCGCGGACACCGGGACAAACCCGTCCTGTTTAGCCAGCTCAAAGTTAGGGGTGCCTTCCACCTCGGACACAACCACTTCACAGCCTGAATCGCGCAGGCACAGCGACTGCCCTCTGCCCTGTATGCCGTACCCGATGATAGCGATTTTCTTACCCTTCAACAAGCCCATATCCGCGTCATTATCATAGTATATCTTTGCCATGGTATTGCCTCCTTTTAATATGCAACGGCGATCTTGCCGGTCCTCACCAGCTCTTTGACGCCGAAGGTACTTAAATCTTCCAGAAGTTGTTTCACCTGTGCCTGTTCTCCTACCGCTTCTATAATAGCGATGTCGTCCTTACACTTAATAACCGACCCGTCATACCTCCCTACCAGCGATTCAAGCTTCGCCTTGGTCTTGGCCGTGCATACGACTTTAACCAGGACCAGTTCCCGTTCCACGTGATCCTTGCGCGTGAAATCCGTGACTTTAATGATATCGATCAGTTTGTTAAGCTGCTTCTTGACCTGCTCAAGCACCGACGCGTCCTTGGCTTCTACGACGATCGTCATGTACGAAACATCCGGATCAAGCGTCTCGCTTACGGCAAGCGAAGAAATATTATAACCCCGCGCGCTGAATAGCCCCGCCACGCGGGCCAACACGCCGAACTTATTCTCCACCAGGACCGAGATCGTGTGCCTCATGCGAGACCTCTCATTTTATCTATAGCTTCACCCGCCGGCACCATAGGATACACATTCTCCTCGGGCTCTACATGAATATCGATAAACACGACATTGTCGGTCGCGATAGCCTTCTCGATAGCGGGGCGGACTTCTTCTTTCTTGGTTACCCTGATACCCACGCCGCCATACGCTTCGGCGACTTTCACAAAATCCGGATTGTACATGATGGTATGCGAATACCGGCGCTTATAAAACAACTCCTGCCACTGACGCACCATACCAAGATACCCGTTGTTAAGGATAACCACTTTAACAGGGATCTTGTTGCACACGCAAGTCGCCAGTTCCTGTATATTCATCTGTATTGAGCCGTCACCGGCTATATCGAATACGGTTTTATCCGGACAGCCCATCTTAGCGCCCATAGCTGCGGGGAAGCCGAAACCCATGGTGCCAAGCCCTCCTGACGAAATGAACGACCTCGGATGCAGGGCCTTGTACCACTGCGCCGCCCACATCTGGTGCTGGCCGACCTCTGTGCAAACAATAGCGCTGCCTTGCGTCACTTCGTTTATCTGTTCGATAACGTACTGCGGATTGATCTTGCCTTTATACTGATAAACCAACGGATGCTTCTTTTTCCATCCATCAACAACCTTCAACCACTCGGACGTATCCGGAGCCTTTTTAATTTCTTCAAGCAACTGGCCCAGGACGTTCTTGACATCTCCTACGATCGGAACGTCCACGGCGACATTCTTGCTGATAGATGACGGGTCGATATCGATATGGATTATATCGGCGTTCTTGGCGAACGTATCCAGCTTCCCTGTAACACGATCATCAAACCGTGCGCCCACCGCTATGATAAGATCCGCGTTCATCGTCGCGTAGTTGGCATACGCGGTGCCGTGCATCCCGAGCATACCCAAAAATAAAGGATGCGCAGCGGGAAAGGCGCCCAGCCCCATTAACGTCAGGGTAACAGGGGCATTGATCTTTTCCGCGAACTCCCGGAGTTCTGCGCTGCCGTTAGACGTGATCACCCCGCCGCCGGCGTAAATTATCGGCCTTTTAGACCGCATAATGGCCTTGACGGCTTTTTTGATCTGGCCGGGATGGCCGAAAAGCGTCGGTTTGTAGCTGCGCATCTCGACTGATTCCGGCCAGCTGAACTCGTATTCCTGCATCTGAATATCCGCCGGGATATCTATAAGAACAGGGCCCGGCCTTCCGGTAGACGCGATATAAAAAGCCTCGGCGACTATCCTGGACAGGTCCTTTATATCTTTAACCAGATAATTATGTTTGGTTATAGGGCGCGTGATCCCGGTGACATCCGCTTCCTGGAACGCGTCGTTGCCGATAAGAAAAGATTTGACCTGTCCGGTTATAGCGACCATGGGGATAGAATCCATATACGCGTTAGCTATCCCTGTTATCAGGTTAGTGGCGCCAGGGCCTGACGTGGCAAGGCACACTCCCACCTTACCCGTAGCGCGCGCGTAACCGTCGGCGGCATGCGCCGCGGCCTGCTCATGGCGCACGAGTATGAGTTTAAGAGGAAAATCGTAGAGTTTATCGAATATATGGATAGCCTGCCCGCCGGGATAACCGAAAATGACCTCGACTCCCTCGCGTTTCAAACTCTCCAGCAATATTTGCGAACCCGTCATTTGTTACCTCAAATTACAACCGCGCCTTTATCGGCGGATTGAACCATGCGTGAATAACGCGCCAAATACCCTGTTTTGATCTTAGGTTCGACCGGTTTCCAGGTTTTAAATCGCTTTTTTATCTCAGCGCGGGTCAGTTCAACTTCCAGCTTGCGGCCGGGGATATCGATATTTATTATATCACCGTTTTTCAAAATGGCGATAGGGCCTTTTGCCGAAGCTTCAGGCGACACATGGCCGAGGCAGGGGCCTTTCGTGCCTCCGGAAAATCTTCCGTCGGTAATCAAGGCGACGGAATCAGCCAGCCCCATGCCGACAATAGCGGCTGTCGGGGCGAGCATCTCTCTCATCCCGGGGCCGCCGGCAGGGCCTTCGTAGCGGATAACCACAACATCGCCGGACTTGATCTTGCCGTTCATGATCGCCTTCATAGCTTCTTCTTCACGGTTGAAGACCACGGCTTTACCGGAAAACCGCATCATCGGAGGATTCACCGCCGCCTGTTTGACGACAGCGCCGTCAGGAGCGAGATTTCCGTAAAGGACGGCGATGCCGCCTTCCTTATGATACGCCCGGTCGAACGGCCTTATAACTTCATCGTCCAGAATAACAGCGCCGTCGGCGATATCATAGATCTTCCTGCCGCTTGCGGTAGTCGTATTATGCAAATGAACCTTCAAGCGCTTAAGAACAGCCGGAATACCTCCGGCGAACTCCACATCTTCCATATAATCCGGGCCTGCCGGTTCAATGTTGGTAATATGGCATACTTTTTTCGATATTCTATCAAATGCTTTAAGGTCAAGTTTTATACCCGCTTCATGCGCTATAGCCATCAAATGCAAAACCGTGTTGCTGGAGCCGCCTAACGCCATATCCACGGCGATCGCGTTCTCCAGCGACTGCAGGGTAACTATATCGCGGGGGAATATGCCCTGGTTCACCATTTCCACGATCCGCTCGCCCGTAGCCTCGGCGATCCTGCGTTTTTTCGCGGAACCCGCCAATGCCGTGCCGCAGCCCGGCAGAGACAGCCCGATGGTCTCGGTCAGGCACGCCATGGTATTTGCGGTATACAAACCCTGGCATGAACCCTGGCCCGGGCAGGCTTCCATTTCCAGACAGGACAGTTCCTTATCCGAGAGCTCGCCTTTTTTAGCGCGGGCAAGGGCCTCAGAAGTATCGTGGACAAAAGCAAGCTTGCGCTTGCCTATATGGCCGGCGCGCATCGGGCCGGCTGTCAGGATCAATACGGGAATATTCAGACGGACCGCGCCCATTATCATGCCCGGAGTGATTTTATCGCAATTAGTGATACATACCAAGCCATCGAGCTGATGCGCGTTGCACACGGTCTCGATCGAATCGGCTATAAGTTCGCGGGAGGCCAGCGGATAACACATCCCCAGATGGCCCATCGCTATGCCGTCGCAAATGCCGGGTATTCCGAAGAAAAACGGAACGCCCCCGCCGTAACAAACGCCGCGTTCGACGAACCTCTCAAGATCCCGTATACCGATATGCCCCGGGATCAGGTCGGTGAACGCCGTAGCGACGCCGATGAACGGCCGTTTCAGGTCTTTTCTGCTCAATCCCGTCGCGTGCAGAAGCGCGCGGTGCGGAACATGCTCCAACCCAACCTTTATGGCATCCGATCTCATATATCTCTCCGTTTCTAGTCTGCGCCTTCTCCGTCGTGATGCACCGGGCCGGCATCGCTTCTCTTGCGCACGATCACGCGCTTAAGAGTCACGAACTTATCAACCAATTCCTTGTTATTCACGGCATTGAGCTGTTTGAACAGGAACTCGAATTTCGTTTCAAGCTCCGCGGAGATCGCGTCGCGCAGATCTCTCGACAAAGACATGATGTCTTTTTTGAACGCGCCTAACGCCTTCTTACGCGCCTTATAGAAGAACTGTTCTTCGGTCTCGCCTTCTTTTCGCTCATTGGCCGCGTTGACCTTCAGCCATTCGTACATCCTGGCCTTGAGGTCTGCGGGGAAATGCTTGCTGTCATAGATCATATTCTGGAATTCGGTCGCCAGATGGACTTCACAGGTCTCCGTTTCCGGGAACTTGTGGAACGCCTCAGCCGGCAAAGTCGAAGCGCCGTGCTGGACCGCGCCGCCCATGCCAAATTCATCGCGGGCTAATTTCGAGATAGTCCGCAGGGTTTCGAAGTCAAGTTTAACCTGGGCAATCGTGCCGTCAGGCAGAACGACGCCGCCGTGCGACGTACCCGTCTGAACGCTTATCTTGCTGATCCCGACCAACCCTTTGCGCAGTGATTCTTTATAACCCGCCATGAAAGCGCGCAGATCTTCGGGCGTGGAATTCTGATGTCCCACTTCGCCTATCTCGCCGCCGACAGAAACCATGATGCCGCGCGGTTGTATCTGGCGTATGAAATGCGTGAGTTTGGCGCAAGCGGTATAATTATTATACTGCTGTTTCTTTAGATCCGCCTGGCCCAGATCCACGAGCGTTGACGTATCGATGTCGATATTGTAGAAACCGTTGGCGACCGCGTCCGCGATCACTGCCTTGAGGGCGCCCATTTCCTTCTCCGGATCCTCGGCAAATTTTTTCGCGTTCGCCTGGATATGATCGCCCTGGACAAATACCGGGCCGGTCCAGTTTTCCTTGATGGCCGCGGCAAGGATAACGCTGGTATATTCCACCGGAGGCTGACTGGTATAACCCATCTCTGATTTCGCGATCTCAAAAATGAAAGCGCCTGAATTGTTGCGTTTGGCTACGCGGAACACCGCGCGCGCCAGGTCATACGTCATTGAACGCAGGTTCATAGCCGGGATCGTGCAGCCCGTATATTCATTCTTGCCGCGCGCGACATACAATTCATGGATACTTGAAGGATAAATGCCCTTTTTGTATGCCATATCATGGATCTTCTTGGCAATATCCTTTTTCGCGTTCGCGTCATCCGTCATAATAAGATCCATAACTATCTTTTCGATATCAACCGGTCTTCTGCCCATTCTGGTTCTCCTTCCCTTTCAGTGATTATGTCAGAGTTTTCAATGCCTGATATATGTTATCGATTTGCGACTCTTTCTTAGCCAGCGCGAACTCAAGATCTACGACATTGATCTTGTCGGAGATCACCCCTACGGCCTTTCCGGATCCACCGTCAGCCAACAGCCGCACAGCTTCTATTCCCAGAAGGCTGGCAAGATTCCTGTCTTTCGCCGTAGGAACGCCCCCGCGCTGCACATGGCCCAGCACCGCGACCCGTGTTTCGAGCGAGGTAAGATCCGTTATCTGTTGGGCGATATCATCCGCGCGGCCCGCGCCTTCGGCAACCACTACTATCCAGCTGACCTTGCCCCGGATATTCCCCTCGACTATATCATGGCACATGCGCACCATGTCGAATTTACGTTCGGGAACCAGAACATCTTCAGCGCCGCCGCCGAGCGCGACCTGCAAAGCGATATAACCCGAATCCCTGCCCATAACCTCGACCACAAAAATACGCTCCATAGAAGTAACGGTATCGCGTATTTTATCGATCGCCTCAAGAGCGGTATTGACCGCCGTATCGGCGCCTATAGTCGAGTCGGTGCCATTAATATCATTGTCAATAGTGCCCGGAATACCGACGCAAGGGATACCCCATTTTTTGGAAAGAGCGATCCCGCCGGCATATGTACCGTTGCCGCCTATCACCACCAAACCATCGATCTGATATTTTTTCAAGATCCCTACGGCACGGGACTGGCCTTCCTCGGTCATGAATTCAGGACACCGCGCGGTCTTTAGGATCGTTCCCCCGCGGCCTATAATATTCGATACCGCGTGATGATCCAGGACTTTCAATTCCTCATTAATGAGGCCCGCGTAACCCCGGAAGATCCCCATTACTTCGACATTGAAATACCCGCCGCTGCGCACAACGCTTCGTATTGCCGCGTTCATACCGGGCGCATCGCCGCCGGAAGTCAGAACCCCGATCCGTCTTACAGACATTTATGTACCCATTTCCCAGCTTGAAAGATAATGCTCTTGTTCCTTGGTAAGCTTGTCGATCGTAACGCCCATCGACCTCAGTTTCAGACGGGCTATCTCGTTATCTATCGGATCAGGAACTTTGTACACATTCTTATCCAGCTCTTTGTAATGCTCTTTCATATATTCGACACCGAGCGCCTGGTTGCAGAACGACATATCCATCACCGCCGCCGGATGGCCTTCTGCCGCCGCGAGGTTGATAAGCCTGCCTTCGCCAAGAAGATATATCTTTCTTCCATTGCGCAAAATATATTCTTCTACAAAATCCCTGATGGTCTTCTTGGATCTCATGAGTTTCTCGAGCCCCGGGATCTCGATCTCGGCGTTAAAGTGGCCCGAGTTGCAGACGATCGCGCCGTTCTTCATGACGGCGAAATGCTCCTTGCGGATAACATTCAAGTCGCCGGTTACGGTCACGAAAATGTCCCCGATCTTAGCGGCCTCTTTGATAGTCATGACGCGATACCCGTCCATGACCGCTTCAAGCCCGCGCAAAGGGTTCACTTCGATAACAATAACATTAGCGCCCATGCCCTGCGCCCGCATTGCGACGCCCCTGCCGCACCAGCCGTAACCGCACACAACGAAATTCGAACCGGCGATAAGTTTATTCGTCGCCCGCACGATGCCGTCGATAGTAGACTGGCCGGTGCCGTAACGGTTATCGAACATGTGTTTGGTTAACGCGTCGTTAACCGCGATAATGGGATAACGAAGCTTTCCCTGATCCGCGAGCGCGCGAAGCCGGATAACACCGGTTGTTGTCTCTTCAGTACCTCCGATGATCGGTTTTTTAAAATACTTTTCAGGATTCTGATGGATCATGGACACTGTGTCAGCTCCGTCGTCCATAGTCATATTCGGCTGACAGGATAGCGCTGAGACCAGATGGCGATAATACGTTTTCGTATCCTCGCCTTTTATCGCGAATACAGGTATCTTTAAATTCGCGACCAGCGATGAAGCGACGTCATCCTGCGTTGACAGAGGATTGGACGCGCACAGCGATACGTCGGCGCCGCCGGCTTTTAAAACTTCCATCAAAACGGCGGTTTCGGTCGTCACATGCAGGCATGCGGCGATCGTCAGGCCGGTCAACGGTTTTTCTCTCTTGAACCGCTCTGCTACCAGACCGAGTACAGGCATATTGTTGCGCGCCCATTCGATCCTCAATGCACCCTTTTTCGCCAGTTTAATATCTTTTACTTCGTATTTCATGCAATCTCCTTATTATTTTACAGTTTTGACGCCGCTTTTTTAAGGGTCTCTACCTTATCAAGAGATTCCCATGTAAATTCAGGCTCAGTCCGGCCGAAATGCCCGTACGCCGCCGTTTTCCTATATATAGGACGCAGCAAGTTCAATGACTTGATGATCCCTTTAGGCGTTAATTCAAAATTCTCCCTGATCAATTTGACAATAGCCGCGTCAGCAAGCTTGCCGGTGCCGTAGGTATTGACAAATACCGACAGGGGTTCCGCATAGCCTATGACGTATGCCATCTGGATAAGGCATTTTTCAGCTATTCCCGCGGCAACGATATTCTTGGCGACATACCTGCACATATACGCCGCCGACCGGTCCACCTTCCTCGCGTCCTTGCCCGAGAACGCGCCTCCGCCGTGCGGCACTGTGCCGCCGTACGTATCGACAATGATCTTGCGGCCTGTCATGCCGGTGTCGGACTGAGGTCCGCCCACGAGGAATTTGCCGGTCTGGTTGACATAATATTTCGTATCCTTGTCGACCCAATCCTTTAAAACCTCTTTCCCGACCACCTGAATGATCTCTTTACGCGCGGCATCCGACATATTATCGCCGCTTTTATCAAGAACCTCATCGGTATGTTGCGACGCGATAACGACCGTATCGACACGCGCCGGTTTATTATTGTGATATTCCACCCCGACCTGCGATTTACCGTCAGGGCCGAGATATTTCAAAATGCCCTTCTTGCGGACATCGGTCAGCCTCTGGGTCAAAGCGTGCGCCAGAGAGATCGGCAAAGGCATATACTCTTGCGTCTCTTTACAGGCATATCCGAACATAATACCCTGATCCCCCGCCCCGCCGGTATCGACCCCCTGGGAGATATCCGGAGATTGGGAATGAATGGTATTGATGATAGCGCACGTATGGTAATCAAAGCCGTATTTTGGATGCGTATAGCCTATATCCTTGATGATCTGACGCGCCAGCTTATGGATATCGACATAGGTGTGCGTGGTTATCTCCCCGCCCACCATTAATAGCCCCATAGTCACATAGGTCTCGCAGGCGACACGCCCGTTCGGATCTTCCCTTAATACCGCATCCAATACCCCGTCAGACACCTGATCGCAAAGTTTATCGGGATGCCCCTCGGTCACAGACTCTGAACTGAAAAAAAACTTCTCCATTTGCGCTACTCCTTTCCTTGAGTTAATAGATTTACCTGCTCATATGTTCTCTTATTACCGATATCTACCCATAGATGCTTGAACCGATACCCATACACCGTATCCATGCGAGACAGCCATCCGATATAAGCTCCGGCCGCGTCAGACGAATTACGGCTATCAGACATATACTCTTTTATACACGTTAACGCTCCCTGCGGGAAATAATACAGACACATGGCGATGAGGCTCGTCCTGGGCTGTTCCGGCTTTTCGGCGAAATCAACGACCCTTCCCGCAGCATTCAGGCTGACTACTCCGAAACTGGAGGCCTCTTTTTTACGCTTGATATCATACACGCCTATGGTCACAGCCGTAGTCTTGCGCCTGGCGAATTTTACGAAATCTTCAAGCGGATCCTGAAAGAAGTTGTCTCCGCCCAAAACCAGAAAATCACCCTTGAACGACTCCTGTTTGAATACCAGGGACATGTCGCCGACCGCCCCCAGCCTGGTTTCGGGAGTGCGCGTACGGTCATTGACGATCTGGATATCATACCGGGTATCGAATTGCTTTGCCCAGGCTTCAAATGTCCGGACAAACCTGTCGTTGGTGACAACCACAACCTTGGAAATACCGGAAAGCCTCTCCACCTTCTCTATCAAATAATCAATGATCGGCTTCCCCTTTACCTCAAGCAAAGGCTTAGGAAAGTTCTTTGTCCGGGGATAGAGACGCGTCGCGTAACCCGCCGCGAGGATAAGTACCTTCATTGTTCCGGACTCACTTAAGTATTTCTTTCAATTTCGACTGCATATACGTTTCAACGGATTTCGCCGTGGTCAGGCTTAACGCTTCCGCGGCAATTTTTTGAGCTTCGGACATGGTCATGGACCGCAGTATATATTTTATCTGAGGCACCGCGAGCGACGGCATGCTGAATTCATCCAACCCCAGGCCCAAAAGAACCGGGGTAAAAATCTCATCCGAAGCCATTTCCCCGCACATGCCGACCCAGATATTATTGGCATGAGCCGCGTCAATGATATTTTTGATCATCCTCAGCACCGCCGGATGGGCAGGCTCATATAAATACGCGACTTTTTCGTTGGTGCGGTCTACCGCCAGCGCGTATTGTATAAGATCGTTTGTCCCTATTGAAAAGAAATCCGCTTCTTTCGCCAGATGATCCGCGGTCATAGCGGCCGACGGAACCTCGATCATTACGCCGACTTCTATGTTTTCGTCAAAAGGCTGACGCAGTTTTCGCAACTC
>JBAYMQ010000011.1:0-10722 GCA_041663465.1 Candidatus Omnitrophota bacterium
CCGAATGGGTTAAACAACCCGCCGCCAACTTCGCGTCTTTTAAAACGCTTTCCGGAATATTGGAACAGACAGGCTGCCCGAAAGAAAGCATTCCCGGGTTGGTCGATCTGGCCTTCAATGTGTATAAGAGCGATGTCGATATCCCGTTCGGCGAACCCGCGGCCATGGTTAAGAAGATCGCGGAGGAATTTAAACTCAATGAAAAACGCGACGGCGGGGAAGAGGAGGATTACATCCGGCGGCTCGTTCCCCGTTTCGGATGCGACGAGGTCCTGTCGGTCAGAAGGATCAAGGGTTTCTTTCCCGTATCATTCGACGACTTGCAGACGTATGTCGTTGACGTGGCGTATGGCTCGAAGATCCTGACGCTGGTTTTGAAAGAAGCCAATACTTATAGCTATGAATGTTACGCGTCAATGGTATTGGAAGCTTTCGCGCTGCCGACCCCCGTCATGATAAGCTACCGGAGCCCCTATTATATCTATACGTTTGTCGGCAATATAGATCTTGAAGATCTGTATTCTACCAGAAGGGGGCTGCTGCGCGATTTCGTTTTTGTTCAACGATTCGCGTATCTTTTGGGCAGGTCCGCGTTCGCGGCCTATTTAATAGGGCTGGGAGACCGGAACGGAAGCAATATCCGCGTCGCTCTTGACCGGAATTTCGCGCAGGAAGTATACAATATAGATTTCGTGAGCGTCTTTACAGCTTCCGACCCCGCGGAGTTGACCGCGCAGAAGGGCGTTTTGAATACGATGCTGCATAATCTGCCTGCGGGAGAAATGCGCGTGACGGCGAAAGAGAATTTTATCAATGGGTTTGTTTATACCATGGAGGACATCCAGACGGGGGTTGTAACCGGCGACCTCCCGATTTCTAAAAAATTACTTGGATGCAGATTCGGGAATTACGCCTTGAATAATCTTAAAGCGGACGCGCGGGGCCTTGCGCGGAAGCTGGACGGCGGCCAATTGGGGCAAGAATTGAAAGGTGTCAGGCAGCACGCGGGTTCATATGTAGGCCCGCGCGGGTTCTCCGGCCAGAATGACGCGGATCCGTCTGTTGATGAGAAGAATGAAGGGTACGCTTTGCCGCTCTTGTGTGAAGTAGGTTTGGAGCGTCTTAATACGGAGAGTGTTTTTCAGGCTGCAAGATCATTAGATGCGGTCCTATCCTGCGTGTAACGCGGGGGTATTTTATTAAGAAATAGATTGGCAATGTATTGCAAAAGTATTTCTTGACAGGAGAGCCCTGATATGGTATCTTTCTTATATGTAGAGCGTTTGATTTTAGAAACGCTTTCACGAGGAATCAGCAAGTTCATAACTGCCACGGAACCTGTTTGTAAAACATTTGGAAACAGGACAACGTGGCTTATTTATTTGGGTATGAATAAAAATCTCCGAATAACTATTCAAGTCATCCTCTTCAGCTTATCCTGCTTTATTTATTCTTGTTTTGCCAATCCCAGCCTTAAAGAATTCCAGATCCCCTCTCAATTCGGGACCATCAAAGAAGTTTTTGAACCGCAGAATGCCGTTCAGAGGTCTCCCGCGATCATTCAAATACAAGATGCCCATTGCAATTACGAAGCGCAGAAAAATCTCGCTCAGATCCTGGATTTTCTGGTAAAAGAAAAGAAACTGCGGCTGGTCATGGTCGAAGGCGGCACCGGCGACGTCAGCCTTTCATTCCTGCGTTCCTTTGCCGACAAAAAAACACGGGAAGAGATAGCGGACAAATATTTGCGCGAAGGCAAAATTGCCGGTGAGGAATACCTGGATATTGTGTCTGATCATAATCTCGAGCTATACGGCATCGAAGACCCCGACCTTTACGATAATAACCTGGATTCCTTCCTTAATATAGAGGGTTACAAGGAACAGGGCCGGAAGGATACGGACAATTTGAAGGCAGTGGTGGACGCTTTAAAACCGCTTGTATATAATCGTGATCTTTTGCGGCTTGAGGAGAAGAAAAAGGCTTTGGATCAAAAGACCATGTCTTTGGCTGAATATTGCGCGTATCTGAGCCAGGTGGCCTCAGGCAAAGGTATTCCCGTAGACGCGTATCCGCAGCTGCGGGCGTTCCAGGAAAGCCTGGCTTTTGAAAAAACTATAGATTTTAAACAGGCCGATGCCCAGCGCGCGGCGGTTATCAAAGATCTGGCGAAGAAACTGGAAGGCGCGGCGGTCAAGCAATTGATAGCAAAGACCCAGGATCTAAAAGATAAAAAGATGTCCCCGGCGGATTATTATGATTTTCTGCAAAGCCAGGTAAAGGATAAGATAGACCTTAAAAAAGAGTACCCGCAATTTGAAGCCTATATGCGCTATGTCAGTTCGGGCCGGTTGATCAAGGCCGAAGAGTTGATCCAGGAGATATCCCTTCTGGAGAGCGCGGCGCGCGAATCCCTTTTTGTCAATAATGACGAGCGCCGGTTAAGCGCGATAGCGCGTTCCCTGGATATTATCATCCGTTTTCTGCAACTCGATTTGACCCCCGCGGAGTATGCCGCGCTGCAGGCCGATCGTTCCGATTATTTGCCATCATCGTGGGTGAATTTTTTGAGCGACAGCTGCAGAAGGTATAATATCGCCGTGAGGCCGTCGATCACAGGCGTAATTGACGATAACTTCGATAAACTCGACAGTTTTTATAAAGTGGGGATTGACCGCGAAGCGGCATTTTTAAAGAACATCAAACAAAAGATAGGCGCCGGCCGTGACAACGTGGTTGTGGTTATCACCGGTGGATTTCACACGGCCGGCTTAAGCAAGCTCTTCCAAAAAGAGGGTTACGCGTATGCCGTGGTAACCCCGGCGATAACTAAAAAGAGCGATCCTGAGATCTATTTTTCCGTTTTGCGCGCCGAGACGGACAGGGATGAAGATGTGGCTGAAAGCGATTAAGCGGTTAGTTAATTATAGATCGGAAAGCCAAGGCGACTTTATTAAAAAAGGAGAAAAAATGTTTACAGTCCTGTTTAATGGTGCGTCATTCAAGAAAACCGTAATTATTCTTATTATCTGCAGCTTTATCATGACCAGCGGCCCTGTTGGCGTGTTCGCCGGCACTGCCGCTCGGGATCATCTCAGAAAGCCGAGCGCTATGCAGTCCAACGCGCGGGTCGGTATCGAGAATGATATGGGAATGATGGATGGCGGCATGCTCGCGAGGGAACAGCGCGCGGTCCAGTCCGCGATAACCAATCTTATCGGCCAGCGCGATTACGCCTACATGACGGCGGTCGGAGCGGCCGGTACCGCGTCTCTTATAGGTATCCAGGCGGGCAAATTCGTTCCCGGGCATATTCTTTTCCAGACTTTGATCAAGGAAGGGCGCGCCGTTACCGCTGAGAATATTCTTTGTTATAACCAGATAGAGGGAACTCTCAAGGCCGCGATGGCCACTAATTCAGCGGTTATCCTGGAGGTTGCCCGTTCTCAGCTTGGCTACGCGCTTGATGAAAAGACAGTGGTCGCGTATGTAAAGGAAGTTGCGGAGAAGATAGGGTGCAATATCCCCATCATCATCCACGGGGATCATATTCAGTATACCCAGGATTCGTTCGACCAGAATGCCCTGTTGAAAAAGGAATATGAGGCGATTTTCGGACCGAATACCTATAACGATAAGATAGATATCGAGACAATTCCCGTCGGCGTGCTTCAGAACGTTCAGAAACAGTTGAAGGCCAACATTACGCAGGAACGCGCGGCTATCTCAGGGATCATTGAGAAATTGCTTAAAGCCGGCTTCACCTCTATTGCCATCGACGCTTCGACTATCTTCGACGCTTACGGAGACAATTATGTTACGAATTATTATATGACCCGGGGTACGGCCGAAGAAAAGCTTGTGGCTGGACTGGAACAGGGTTTCGCGTTCCCGTTGGAATGGGGCGTTGATTTCCTTAAGGCTGATCCGGAAAAAGATGCTGCGCTGTTCACCGAGATCCGCGATCAGGTGCTGTCCGACATGACTGTGCGTAATCGCCCGCAGGATGAAATCGACGGTCATATCAAGGCTATGGAACAGGCTTTCGGCAGTTTGACCAAAGAGGCGAAAAAGGCCGGGTTCGATCCCAAAACGTTTATTGCCGCTTATGACAAAGTGATGGAAGACAAGAGCCGCGCTAAAATAGCGGGCGAGATATCTGAAGTTATTGCGGCGACCCTGACCGAAAAGCAGAAACTCATGCTTATCCCTGGTAGCAATGCCGAGGAAACCGCGTTCCAGTTGGCCAAGATAGAGGAGATCGTCGCGGCTGATAAAAGCCTGGAATGGCTCAAGGGCAATGTCGGTAAAGAGATCGAGATCGGCCACGTGGATCAAAAAGTTCCCAATCCTCGCCGGGGAAACAAGCCTGAGGCTAAGTTGACCCATCCCATGGACGTGGTGGTGATGGTGGCATATATGGTCAAGAAAGGTTTGACTTTCGACGTCATAGCTACGAACAACGGTTCCGGGCACGGCACAGATTACGATAAAAACAGCCTTGTTCCGGTTTCCCAGGTCGGTAAGATCACGCCGTATTTGACCAGGGAATTCGCGCGGATAGTCGCCGCGGTCAATGCCGCGGTCGCTCAGCATGGCACCTCCGGCAGCGATATGGGGGAACTTTCATTCCTGGCTAAGAACGGTATTATTAAGTTCAATATCGCCACCAATTACCAACAGGTGGTTTTAAATGTTTTCGCGGCGCTCGAGGATGCCGGTATCTCAGGGCTTCTGGAATACTGCGCCAAAAACTCCGACGCGCTTGTGGTTGGGTTAAGTGAACAGGCTCGCGCTAAGATGATGAAGTTTGCCGCGGACCTGAAAGCGGGGACCGTTAACGAGAAAATCGCTCCTACCGACAGTGAATTCACCAAGTTTTTGAAAGCGACCACCGCCTGGGGCAACAAGAAAGGCAAGATCAAGGTCGCCTCCAGCAAGGAGGATGTGGCGCTGTTGTACGCAAAAGAGTTCAAGCGCGCGTTCAAGGATATGAACCAGGCGCTTAAGGATATCGGCCAGGCTAAGCCTAAGCGTGTGGGCATTCTTACTTCAGGCGGTACCGCTTCAGGCCATAACCCCGCGATCAAGGCGGCGTTCGAGTACGCCAAGCGCTACGGCATTGAATTAGTTATCGTCAACGAAGGTTGGAATGGTTTGATAAAGAAAGATCTGGTCAAGAAGTCCCGGGCGCTTACCCGCAAGGACATTGAAGGGATAGAGAGCAAAGGCGGCACCATACTCCAGAGCAGCCGGACCAATCCTTTCAGCAAGGAAGGACTTGAGGCCGGGCAGCCAGGTATAATCTGGCAGAACATCAATGATCTCAAGCTGGACGCGGTCATTGCCATGGGCGGCGATGATACGGCCAGCGTTACTTATAAGCTTTCCGAAATGTTCAAGGATTTCGATTTCGGCTTTGTTCATTTGCCCAAGACCATGGATTTTGACATGCCTGTGCCGACTTACGGGTTCGATAGTTATGTCGAAGCGGCAATTCCCGCGGTACTTAGCGCGATGCAGGACGTCAAAGCCCACAAGCGCATCTTTGTTGTGGCGACCTTTGGCCGCAATGCCGGATTCACCGCCAGCAGCATCGGCGCGAGCGTAGGCGCCACTCTGACCCTGGTCCCTGAGATGGAGGTTAATCTCAGGCAGTTCGTCAAGGACGCCAAGACGTTCTATGACAAGAACAATTGGGGGCTGATCGTCGTCTCCGAGGGCGTGAAGATCAATCGCGGGACGTTCGTGAAGGCGCAGGTTGAGAAGACAGGCGTCGACTGGGACGAACTGACCGAAAAACTGGATTACTATAATTTAGGCGAGAAAACTGGCGCGACCGAGTTCCTTTTGACAGCGGATATGGATACGGTCAGCGGGCCGATCAAGCTGGAGCTTGGAACGGCTTACGCGAAGATCGAGCCTGTGCTCCGGCAGGCAGCCGAGAATTACAGGAACAACTATGAGCTGTTGGAGGCCGCTTTCAAGATCAGCCCGAAGGCGAAGCGCGCCTACGAGGAAGGCTCCAAAAAGGTGGACGCGTTCGGCCATCCGAAACTCGAGGATGGCGAGTTCATTATTGCCGCGGTGCTTGAGGCGGGTGTAGGCAAGGTAGTGGCTAATCCTGAGAAACTGGCCTATATGTTCCGTTCCGCTCCTCCGTCAGAGGCTGATAAGCGTATGACCGAACAGCTCGGCAGCGAAGCGATCTTAAGCATTGTCGCCGGGACTGTCAACAAAATGGTTTATGTGGAAGACGGCGTGATCCGCTCGGCCCCGCTCACTCCCAAGATGGGCGGCAAGGAACTTGATCTGGAAGGCGCCAATCAGGATGAAATGATCCTGGCGAACATGGCAACTGCCGGGATTGATTCCAATCTGCAGTTGGATGAGCCGGCGGTGATCAAAGAAACATATGATACCACGGTCCAGCGGTACCGCAAGCTGCAAACCGGACAGCCGTTCTCTCTTTCTTATAAGGAGATGAAGGCTCTGTTATGGACTATTTCCGGGGCCAAAGCGGGCACTGAAGAGAACAGACAGGTTTTCTCGGATATCAGCCGCATGGTCAAGAGGCTTAAACCGGGGGAGCAGGATTCAATTAAGCGTTTGGCCACGGGGGGATATTTCGGGCGCGGCAACGGCCCTGTATTAGTGAACAAAACATTCAAGACTACCAATGTGTATATCGGCGCCGTGAACGCGCTCATCGCGCGCGCGGGCGGTTTGGCCGGAGCTTTGCAGGATATGTGGCAGCCCGGTGTTAATATCGTAGCGATGAAGAGTCTTGCCGGCGCCAAAGCGCTCGAGGCGGCGGCTTTCGTCGAGATGAACAATAAGTACGCCGGTATTTTCGCCCCGTACCAGGTTCGCAGGCTTGAACTGGGAAAGGCGTTTGAGGTTAACGGGGTGAAGGTGGATGTGCTTGTTGTCCCGGAGGATAAGAATATCGGCCGGCCGAGACAGGATATCTTCTACTTTGGCCCTACGGTGACCCCTCGCCAGGCGGCGCTGGTTCTCAAGACCCTGGAGATCGATGTGAACGAGGTTTGCGATTACGGCCCGGGCAAGGAAAAGGCCGGAGAGAAACAGCCGGAACGTTACGCGGAATATATGGATATTTTCCCGGACGCCCGCATCATCTCCGCTTCCCCGATCAACAAGGACGGTATCCAGAAGATGCTTACCGCCAAAGGGCTGGCCAAGTCGCTGCTCAAAGAAGGGCTCTATGCCATCAACAGGACGGTCATCGAGCCTTTGACCACCTGGATCATAGATACGCTTTCCTGCACTTCCAACGCGATGATCCCGCATATCTGTTTTGTCGATGATACGTGGGGCATCAAGAGCGGTAAAAGCGAGACCATTCACGCGGCCACCGATTCCAACGAGTTCTTCCCCGGCAACAGCGGCAGGGCTCGCACGGAACTGGACAAACTGCGCGGAGATTCCATCGATAACAATATCATCCCGGCAGGTACCAATGCCGCGGAGAATTTATTTAAGATCAAACCCGAACTTAAGGGCAAGTTCTCCATTGACGCCGAGCGTATCGGGACACTGGCCGGTTCGGCGTATACCATGACCTTTGAGCTTGAACGGGCGCCCAATAATATGGACGAGATCAAGGCGGCGTTCCGTAATTTCGCCCTGAACCGTTCGGGCGGCGTGGTGCAGTTCTGGGAGGGCAGAGCGGGGCTCATGTCCCCGCTGGAGTCGATGCTCATCGTGGGTAATGCCCACAGCTCGATCCTGGACAGCTATCTCTTGTCCTGGGATCCGGCTACTCCAAATACTTTAAAGATCAAGGGTTGGTATGATAACCAGGGCGCAGCGCCGGCGCAGATGATCTGGGCATGGTCGCAGTGGATGAGCGAACAGCAAGCCTTTAATGAGGCCTTAGCTGAAATCAACGCTCCGGCTGCAGTGAAGGACGGCGGCAAAGAAATATTCACCGCCCAGGATCGGGCTCTGATACTGGGAGACGATTCGGCGGTGTACAACGCGCTGAAGGCTGGTTTCGGCAATGTTGTTTCCTCAGTCAGCGGCATACAAAATGCCAAGGGCGTTGTAGTTATCGGCGCTAATGCGATCTTTGATAACGCGGGCAGTATCGCGGCATTGCAGTCGGCAAAAGACGCCGCGGGCGTTGTCGACTTTATCGTGTGGGCAAAAGATAAAACCGCTAAAAAGGCCCTGGAAGAACTTGGGGTCGGAAAGCTCGCGGCCATCCACATCGGTTTGCAGAAAGCATTGGAGTCGGTGGAGGAAGCGCGTATAGCTAATGATAAGGTCGCGCTCATTAATTCCGATCTTGACATGGGGAATATACAAACCGAATTCGGACTGCTCGATGCGGCCCAATTCTTTGACAAGGCAAAGGTGAAGAATATATACGTGGGGGCGTCAAAGTCCGTCGAAGGCCAAAAACGCATTAACGCGATGCCGCTTGTTATCGCGAAGGCGTTTGCCATGATATTCAATTCCGAGAAAGCGGTTAAACTGCAGCTGCAGAATATGGCCAATGGATATGGAGCGAACGGCCTGATCACGACGCAAGACTTCTTGTCTATCGTAGACCTGACAACGCAGCTTTCAGATATTCCGTTGGTTGCCGTCAGCGATGAAGTAGCCGTAATGCAGATGACATACGCGAATACATTGAACAAGATATAAGATCAGCGACCCGCGCGGCGGGCGTATAGCGTGCCGCGCGGAGCGCGCCTATTTAAAAAGGGGATAGCGTGTCTATATCACTGGAATTCCAGGGACGAATGCGTAAAACTGCAGCCGTAGTAATCAGCGCGATATTTTTGGGCAATACCATTATTACTCCCGGCTATGCGTCCGGCAATAATCTCAGGCCCGTTGCGGTCAAACAAAGCGATTCCCGGTTGCAGCGCCTGGGTAAAGATTTAGGCGCCGGTATCCCGGATATATCCGCGGATGTGGCTGTTGTTGAAGCTAAAAATAACCCCGGCGCTGTTGCGCGGCGGCTTAATGCCTTGTTACGGTCGCATCAAAAGAATATTATGGCGTTGCTCGGGGAGAAGCCCGCGGATCTTAACGACCGGTTAGAGAAGATCATCAATGAAGTCAACGCGCAGGGATCCCTTCAAAAAATCCGCGATGTTAATGTCGCTCCCATATCGTATGTTGAAGACCATCAGCGGCGGCAGTTCGCTAAACAGGACCTGATCAAGGGCAAATTAATGCTCCAGATGCCTTTTGCCGGCGCCGGCAGCCGTATGGATAAAAGCCTGACCGCGTTCGGCATCAAGCTGCCTCCTGAAGAAATACGCCTTGCCAATATAGACATATGGAATATCGCGCAAAAAATGGGCAGCATCGTATATGAGCAAGCCGTCCAGAACGGAAAAACCGACGCCGAAGCGCGTGAATTAGTGAAGAAGGAAGGGCTGATCTTGGAGATCCCTTCGCACGCGAAGCACATCGGTTTTGCCGAGCGGGAAATGCTCGCTCTTGAGCAGAGTATCCTGAATTTGGAGCGCGATTATGGATTTACCCGGGAAGAAGTCGGGCAGGTCCGGAAAAACCTTAAATTGGTTATCAGCGTTTCCGATGAGATATTTGAAAATACCAACCGCATGTTCAGCGAGCCCAGCAAGCTATCGGGAAAGAGTTTTTTTGGTTTCGACCCCAAGAACGTGGTTTTTGTAATGGGTGGCTACGGCCCTGGATTCGGATATGACGAGCAGGGGGAATTGAAGCCTAATACCTCTAAAGATTCCTGGAACCACGGATACGCCTTTATAGAACTGGCGTGGCTTAAAGGGCCTTTCGCGTATACATTGACCGATAGAGACGCGCGAACCGGAAGGGCGGCGCCTGAATATTTGCGGGATAGCGTGTTCCAGTATGCGCTGAATCGCGGCGCGACATCCGGCTGCATTCACCGCATCAACGATCTCATTTTAATGCATCCGCGCACCGCGATCGATGTCGAAATGTTCAACGCCTTCCTGAATCTTAAAAAGCTCCCCGGCAATGAAAACATCAATATGTATCTTGAGATGATGGCTAACCCGACAAACCAGAAAGGCGGGCTTGCCCTCACGGAAGACGGTAAACATCTTATCTTATTCGAAGGCTTGGCGACAAAAGATAAACTGATCGATGAAAAAATAAACAGGCTGGCGAATGCGGAAATGGAAAAAACCGCGGGCCAGCGGGGCGTGCCTTATAACAGGCTTTATGGTTATTATGATATCGAATCTCTGGTCAAGGCGCTCGCGTCGGATGATATGCCTCTGTTGATCAAGCAAAAAAGCGGGGTGCTCAGCCCTGAGATCCCGACAGGCGACGCGACATGGCTTGAAGGCATCGAGGCTTTGGCGGGCGTGCGCAAAACCGATTGGCTCATTAAAGACGGGATCCTCCCGAATGAACAGCGGGACCCGAATAATAACACGATCTATGAAAAAGACGGCATAACTCCCAAGCAGGCCTGGTCCGGCGCCAATGGCGGCAGCGGCTCAATGATCCACGACTGCAAAGAAGCGAAATATATAAAGGACGGCCTTTTGGTCGTTGAAGCTATGGATAATCCCGCGTCCGGATTTTTCGCTCCGGAGTACTATACCCGTGACGGAGGAGCCGCGAATTCCCGCGATCTCGCGAGGGAACTCTATAAGAAATTGCGGGGCGGGGGATCTCTGGCTCTTGAAGACAGGGGCGCGTTGATCAAGGCGTACGAACAGG
>JBAYMQ010000012.1:0-9724 GCA_041663465.1 Candidatus Omnitrophota bacterium
ACCCTCTGCGGATAAGGAACGCGTATATTCGTTGTTTTTATTTCCGGGCATCCAAGGCCTTCATGGTCTGGAGTTTACGCCGGATCAAATCAGCCACTACTCCGTCTTCGCTATAATCATCTTTAACCGCCGCCACAGACTGCTCGATCACCGAAGCATTAACCCCTTTAAGCTTCAATTCATTTTTGACCCTGCGCAATCCCAGAGACCGTTTAAGGCGGCTGTCCATCCACGCCCTGGTAAAAGCCGCGTCATCGAGAAATTTCTTTTTCTGCAGGAATTCGATCGTCGCGCCGATAACCTCGGGCGGATACTTCTTCTGCTTCATCCGGCCACGTATCTCCTGTTCACTGCGCAGCCTGAATTTCAGCAAAAGGAAAGCGTATGCCTTGGCTTTTTCTAAAAGGCCGTCACTGCTTGGATTTTTCACTATTCTCTTTGAGAATGACATAACCCCGGGACACACCCAGCAGCGCATCGCCGCGGATATTCCCGATGATCTTTTTATAGTCGGCGCTGCCGGTCACGGGAAGCCGGTTGATCTGTCCGACTACGTCTCCGGGAGTTATGCCCGCGAGATCCGCGGGACTTCCGGGTTCAACGGCGACAACGACAACACCGCGCTCATCTTTCAAATTAAAACGCCGCATGATATCAGGCGTCAGATCCTCAACCCTCATTCCCCGCCACGCCGCCGCCGCTTCAACCGGCGCATTCCCCGCCGCGTCAGCCTCTTCTTCCTGCCCGCGGACACCGATCTCGATCGTCAGATTAACGGTCTTTTTATCGCGCAGCGCGACAACAGGGACTTTTTTCCCTATATCGCTGCGGCCCACCATCTGCAGCAAAGCCTTGACGCTTTCCACCGCCTGGTTATCGAAAGAGGTTATAATATCCCCTTCTTTAAAACCGCCTTTATCTCCGGGGCTTCCCGGAAGCACATGGGCGATAAGCACCCCGCCCTTGCTTGTCAATCCGAAATATTCAGCCAGATCGTCCGTCACTTCCTGCACGGAAACTCCGATCCATCCGTAAGATATCTTTTTGCCTTCGATAAGCCGGGAAATAATGCGCTTGGCGCTATTGACCGGGATGGCAAAGCCGATACCCTGGCTCCCGCCTGTTGTTGAGAATATGGCGACATTAATGCCTATCACATCGCCCTTAAGATCCACCAAAGGCCCGCCTGAATTCCCGGGGTTGATCGCGGCATCCGTCTGAATAAGATCGTTATAATCCTTATCGCGCGACAACGCATTGCCCAGCGTCCGGTGCAGCGCGCTCACCACGCCTACGGTAACCGTGGGCTCAGGATTCTGCATCGCAAAACCGAATGGATTGCCGATCGCCACTACCCACTGCCCGATCTTTATATTATCCGAATCCCCCAGCGTTGCCACCGGAAGCTTCGGGGCGTCGATTTTAATAACCGCCAGATCCGAACGGGGATCCGCGCCCTTAACCTCTCCGGCGAATTGCCGTCCGTCAGAAAGGATCACCGTCAGTTTATCGGCATTCTCGACCACATGTTGATTGGTCAGGATATACCCCCGGGCATCTATAATAACTCCGGAACCCAGCCCGGATTGCCGGAACTCCCGTTCCGGCATTTGCCCGAAATATTGATCCAGGAAACTGCGCAGAGCTTCATCATTGCCGCCAGGGCCGTTATAATAGTAGCGCTGAACCGCAGGAACCCGGGTAACGTGTTCCGCTGAAATAGAAACAACCGCTTTCCCTGTGGTTTCCGCAACGGATACCGTAGCCTCGTCCATAGCCGCCAACGACATCCCTGCGCCCTGCGCCTGAACGGCATATCCCGGCGCCACACCCATTATCATCAATGCCGAACTTAATAACAGGCTCTTTATCTTCATAGTCCGCAGATCACATCCCCGCCGCTATCTTTTTCCTGATCTCTTTTTCGATGTCATCGGAAAGTTTAGGTTTCTCGTGCAACAATGTTATCGCCGCGTCCCTGCCCTGGCCGATTTTTTCATTATTATACGACAGCCAGCTTCCGGATTTCTGGATAACTTCGAGATTGATACCGGCGTCGATAATACTGCCGGCCTTGCTGATACCCTGATCGTGCAGGATATCGAATTCCGCCTCGCGGAACGGCGGCGCGACTTTGTTCTTTACGACGCGCACCCTGACATGGCCGCCGATCACCACATCCGCGACCTTTATGGAAGCGATACGGCGCACATCAAGGCGGACTGAGGAATAAAACTTAAGCGCCCTGCCTCCCGGCGTAGTTTCAGGATTGCCGAACATGATACCTATCTTCTCGCGCAACTGGTTTATGAATACCACGCACGCGCGCGACTTGGAAATAGCCGCGGTCAATTTCCTTAAAGCCTGCGACATAAGCCGCGCCTGCAACCCTACATGGGAATCCCCCATTTCTCCTTCGATCTCCGCGCGGGGCGTCAAAGCGGCAACCGAATCGATAACAATAATATCCACGGCATTCGAACGGACAAGGGTCTCGGCGATCTCAAGCGCCTGTTCGCCGGTATCCGGCTGCGAGATCAACAATTCATCCAGATTCAGACCTATTTTCTTGGCATAGGTCGCGTCAAAGGCGTGCTCCGCGTCTATGAAAGCGGCAACGCCGCCTTTCTTTTGCATCTCCCTGATCGCCGTAAGGGTCAGCGTCGTTTTGCCTGACGCTTCAGGGCCGAATATCTCAACAACCCTTCCGCGCGGAAGCCCGCCCGTACCCAAAGCGTAATCCAAGGTTAGAGAACCGGTAGGGATAACTTCTACGTCGACTTTTACCTTCTGTCCCAATTTCATGATCGAACCCTTGCCAAACTGTTTTTCTATATGGGACAAGGCAAGATCCAGGGCTTTTTGACGCTCAGAACCTTCTTTAACCGCGTCTTTAGATGTATCTTTCAAGGCATCCTTTGCCGGGTCTTTAACGGGATTATCCTTAGCCATGTGCGCCTCCATAATGGGTTAAAAATCGTTAGAATTAAGAGAATTTATTATATAGTACCCCCATGGGCGTGTCAATCGAATATTCGCTCCTTTCCGGGCCCATGTCCCTCCACCTAATTGACACCCGAACTACCGGAATCTCGCTCAAATCATTACTACGCGCCCATATGGGTTGACATTACCGGTAAAATATGTTATAAATTATTAACTATGGATGATCTCACCTCGATAAAACAAGAGCTCGAACGCACCAAATCAGAGCTCGCTATCCTTTATGAAATCTCAAATGCGATGCGCACAACCCTTAAACTGGATGAGATCCTCTATATCATCCTGACAGGTGTTACGGCGCACATAGGCCTTGGATTCAACAGGGCCATCCTGTTCCTGGTAAACGATAAAGAAGGCATTGTCGAAGGAAAAATGGCCATCGGGCCTGAAACCGGGGAAGACGCCAACCGTGTGTGGAAATACGTTGAACAGGAAAAAATGGACCTGGATGACCTGATAAACGCCTATAAAATTTCCGGGCACATCCAGCAGTCGGCGTTCAACCGGCAGGTACAGCGTTTCAAAATACCGCTGCAGGAACAAAAAGACAATGTATTCTCGATCGTTGTGCTCGAAGGGATGCCTCTCCATCTAACCAAAGAAACCATTATCCACTACAACCATGACTCGGTCATCAAGATGCTCAAATCCGACGAAATGGTCATTGTGCCGCTGAAAGCGAAAGATAAAGTCAACGGCATCATCCTCGCGGATAATTTCATCACAAAGAAACCAATAAATAAAGACGACCTGCGCATGTTGATAATGTTATCGAACCAGGCCGGGCTCGCTATCGAAAACTCCCAACTTTATGAAAAAACGGTCATAAGCACTCATCAAGACTCGCTGACGGATCTGTGGAACCACGGATATTTCCAGCATTTGCTGGCCGTGGAGCTCGAGAAAGCAAAAGCTACAACCAATCCATTAAGCCTGGTCATGCTCGATATAGACGATTTCAAAGTATATAACGACACGCTGGGTCACCAGGAAGGGGATAAAATCCTTAAAGATATGGCCACACTGCTTAAGAGCCATTCCCGTAAAATGGATTTCGTGTGCCGGTACGGCGGGGAAGAATACGCGATCATCCTGCCTTACACCGATAAAAAAGAAGCGTACATGATCGCGGAACGGATGCGCGAAAGTATCGCGAAGAACCCATTTCTGAACCAGGAAGTATTGCCGAACAAAACACTCACCGTCAGCATTGGAGTATCCACCTTCCCGGCAAACGGCGCTACAACCGCCGACTTGATCGCGTATTCCGATAAAGCTTTATACGAAGCTAAAAACAGAGGCAAAAACACGACCTGCGATTAAAATCGGAACTTTTAAAAACTTAAGCCCCGGTCTTGAATTATCAAGACCGGGGCTTATATTTTTAACACGTTTTTAAATCGAAACGGGATCGGCCCGGGTTTACGCTGCTACCGCCTCGGGCTCTGCGGATCTAACGGCTGCTTCCTGCCCCGCTTTCTTCTCCCCGAACTTAACAGACACGATCTTCGATACGCCGGACTCCTGCATCGTAATACCGTACATAACGCCGGCATTCGCGATAGTCTTTTTATTATGGGTTATGACAATGAACTGCGCTGTCTGGCTGAATTCCTGCAATATCCTGCCGAACCGGTCCACATTCGCCTCATCGAGCGCGGCGTCAATCTCGTCCAGTATGCAGAACGGGGACGGTTTAACCTTGAATATGGCGAAAATCAGCGCGATGGCCGCCATGGATTTCTCTCCGCCGGAAAGAAGCAATACGTTCTGTAATTTCTTCCCGGGAGGCCGGCATATGATCTCAATGCCGGATTCAAGCGGATCCTGCTCATCTATCAAATACACCTGGGCGTCGCCGCCGTTGAATAGAACTTTGAAATAGTTCCTGAATTCCTCGCGCACCCTTTCAAAAGTCTCGAGGAACATTTTGCGGGTCGTGCGATTGATCTTCTGGATCGCGTCCTGCAACGAGGATTTAGCGGTCACCAGATCAGCCTGCTGCTGAGTAAGAAAGTCATAGCGTTTTTTCAACTCATCGTACTCTTCTATCGCGACCAGATTCACCGTGCCGTACGAGCTCAATTTATCCTTAAGCCTGGCTACTTCCTCATTCAGCGCATTCTCGTCCGCGCCTTCGAGATTTAATATACCGGCCGGAGGCTGTATTGCTTCGGCAACGGGCGCGATATCCGCCGCCGGCTGCTGATCGGATACCGGGAGTTGCTCCGCGGATACCGCGGGTTGATCCGCCAAAGCCGGTGTTTGCTCAGCCGGCGCGGACTCCGGCGCCGGAGTTACGGCTTTCTCGCCCTGCGGAACGATCAATTCCTCAATATTCTGAATATCCAGATCGATCTTATACGACTGCAGAAGTTTCTGACGAAGGCTCTGATATCTGAATTCCAGGTCTTTAGCATCCATCTGCGATTCATATAATTTATCCTTGATCGCGTCGGCGTCTTTACGCTGCGCCGCGATCACCGCTTCCATATCCGTAATACCCGAAATAACGGCCTGGGATTGCGCCTGAGCGTCGGATAAAGACGCATTCAAAAGCGCCATATCCTCTCCGGTCTGCTTGATCTTTTTAAACAATTCATCGATCTCGAGGGTAAAGGTCTCCTGTTTAACGCTCATCTCCTGCAGCCTGGCTTCCATCTCGGAGATCTCGTTCTTGTCCTGCGCGCAGGTCTCTTCCAGGATGACCAGATCCGTCTCATCCGCGGCCCGGAGCTTCAAGAGGTTTTCCAATTCAGTCTTGACCTGCGCGATAACAACAAGAACCTCTTCCTTCATCCTGTTATTTAAATTGATATGCTCCTGCGCGTCGTGTATAGAGATTTCCCACGTTTTATGTTCATTTTCCAATTTCTCGATCTCGCCGTGAAGGCCCGCCAGGGTCTGCGCCAAAACCGACATTTCCTGTCCCACATCCCCAAGCTCCAGCACAATGATCTGGGACTCTTCGCTGATCTTATCAAACTGTTCCTTAACGCTCTGCTGCACGGTCTTTTTGCTTGAAAGAGCGACTTCCTTATCTTGAACTTTTTTCACGGAATCCGCGACCAGCGCGTTCAATTCCTGTATGCGCCCTTCCTTTGCGGCCTTGTCGTTCTTAAGTATCGCGATGCGCTCTTCAGCCTGGCGGATATTCTCCATGACTTTCTGCGCGTCAAGATCTATCGGCTTAGCTTCGCCTGAAATCCTGAAACCCGTCCCCGCCGCGGCCTGTTCCTGCGTCTCAACGGTATCTTTGATCTTCACAACCAGGCCGGTGATCCGTTCGCTGGGCAGTTTGTCGAGATAGATCGTGGCGTTCATCGATTCATTGATATCATCATACTGGTTCTTGAGTTTCTCCAAAAAGTCTTTCTGCGATAACAAAGCGTGGCGCTGGCGTTCCATTCCCTCAAGATCCTGGTTTATCTGCAAAAGCGCCGAATTCTCGCGATCCAGGTCCTCTTTCATCACCAGCAACTGCGCGCTCAGATCCTTATATTCAGCATCAAGCTGCGTAACCTCCGCATATATCTGTCCCAATGATGTTTCGAACTGGTTCTTCTCCTCGGAGATCTTGGCCCGTTCCAGTTCCAGCCTTTTGGTCCTCGCCAGCAATACTTGCTCCTTAGAAGTCAAACTCGACAACTCATTTTTCCCCTGCGACACGCGCACGGCCAGGTCCATAATATTCTTTTTTGCCAGCGCGATGCTGTCCGTCGCCGCTTTGATCGCCGCGACCACTTCGCTCAACTGCCGTTCATTCCCCTGCAACGCGAGCGTTTTCTCCGCTATGCTTTTCGTCATGCCGTCGAATTCTTCCCGCATCCTGCTCAATTTTTCGGTATCCTGTACCAACCGCTCCCGGGTCTGGGCTATCTGCGACGCGAGATATTGCTTTGAAGAATCCAATTCCTTGATCCGCTCCCGGTTAAACTCGATATGCTGGTTATCGTGAGCTATCGTATTCTCAAGATTAACCAGATCATTCTTGACCATGGCAATTTTGTCCTCATATCCCTTTAATTCTTCATTACGAAGAGCCAGTTTCATTTGATCCTGCTGTATCTGAGCCGCGGCCGCTTCTTCCTGAACCTTGAGAGCTTCGATCTGCGTCATAAAAACTGCCTTTTCTTTTGCCAGGCTGTTCTTTTGCACCGCGGCAAGGAACAACTCTTTCTTCTTAAGCTCTTCAAACGCGGTTTGGTACCGGCGCGCCTTATTCGCCTGGCGTTCAAGATATCCGATAGAACGCTTAACCTCGGTTATAATATCGTTAACCCTCAGCAGGTTCTGTTCCGTTTCTTCAAGGCGGCGCAACGCTTCGCGTTTCTGAGCTTTGAATTTCGTGATACCGCTGGCCTCATCAAAAACCATGCGCCGTTCCTCAGGCTTCGAGCTAAGGACCAGGTCGATCTTTCCCTGAGCTATGATAGAATAACTTTCAGCGCCGACGCCGGTTCCCAGCAGCAGATCCAGAATATCCCTGAGCCTTACCTGCGAACGGTTGAGAAGATATTCGCTGTCTCCCGAACGGAAGATCCTTCTTGTAATCATGACTTCGTCGTGATCGAAAGAAAAGAAACGCGCCCGGTTATCGAACGTCAAACTTACCTCGGCCATCCCCAGCGCCTGTTTGGTGTCGGTTCCGTTAAAAATAACGTCTTCCATCTGCGCTCCCCGCAGAGACTTTATAGATTGTTCACCCAGCACCCATCGTATGGAATCGAAAATATTAGATTTTCCGCAGCCGTTGGGGCCCACAACCGCGGTGATGCCGGGTTCAAAATCCAACACGGTCTTGTCCATAAATGACTTGAACCCTACAATCTCTAATCGTTTAAAATACATTATCCCTCCGTCGTAAAATAAATATCTATGCCTGAGAATGCTGCTCTATCCAATTATCTATTCTTTCTTTGCGAAAACGCCACTGCCCGACGAGCTTTAACGCCGGGATCTTATTATGTTTAAGCCAGTCATAAATAGTCCTGCGGCTTACACGCAAATATCCTGCGAGATCATCAATAGTCATTAGATCATTCATAAGTATGATTATATAAAATTATTTTATTTTGTCAAGCATATTTTAGTAATATTTGTCATACAAGACATGAAAACACCATAGAAACGCAATTAAGCTTATTATAGAACATAATTTGATATTATCTTACATTGTTGTGCAGATTGTTGCAGATATTACGGCAGGTTTTATCCCGGGGACACAATACTTAATTTCTGGCGATTTAAACTCCGGGGAATTAAGTATTGTGTCCCCGGAAATTTATCGCTTGAGGACTTCTTTGAATTTCTTGGTAAGAGCCGGCACTATTTCAAACACATCTCCGACGATCCCATAGGTCGCGACTTTAAAAATAGGCGCGTCCGGATCTTTATTTATCGCGATGATCACCTTTGATGACTGCATACCGACCAAATGCTGTATCTGGCCTGAAATGCCGCACGCGATATACAACTTGGGAGCGACCGTTCTTCCGGTCTGCCCAACCTGATGAGAATACGGCATCCAGCCCGCGTCGACCGCGGCACGCGACGATCCGACTGCGCCGCCCAATACCTGTGCCAATTCCTCAAGCATCTTGAAATTTTCATGATTGCCGAGGGCGCGTCCGCCGGACACGATGATATCCGCCTCCGCCAGATTGACGAGGTTCTCCACCTCTTCCACAACATCAAGCAACGTCGTGCGATTTAAAAGATCCGAGGCGGTAAAAGTTTCCTTAATGATCTTGCCTTTTCTATTTTTATTGAGATCGGGCTGCGGGAACACTTTATGCCTGACCGTCGCCATCTGCGGCCGGTGATTCGGAGAAATGATGGTGGCCATGATATTTCCGCCGAAGGCTGGACGGGTCTGTAATAATATTTTTCGGTCCGGATCGATATCGAGCCCGGTGCAATCCGCGGTCAAGCCGCAATAGACTTTTATGGCAACACGCGACATCAATGACCGCCCGATGATGGTCGCGCCGCTGAGCACGGCTTCAGGTTTATATTTCTGGATCAATTTAATGAATATCCTGGAATACGCCTCATCGAGAAAATTAGCCAGTTGGGGAGCGTCAACGACATACACCGTGTCGGCGCCGGCGAATATTAATTCCTGCGCCGCCATATCGACATTGTGCCCCAAAAGCACCGCCCCGACGTGCGAGCCCAGCTTATCCGCCAATTCCCGCGCCTTACCGACAAGCTCAAAAGACACCGACTGCACCTTGCCTTTTTTCTGCTCGGCAAAAACCCACACGCCTTTATGGTCGCTAAAATCCTTTTTCCCGGCAGCCGCGGGTTTTTCAAGCAATATCGCCTTGAACTTGCAGGCCGGAACGCACGCCCCGCAAAGCGTGCATTTATGCAGATCGATCGCCGCTTTTTTATTGGTTACCGTAATGGCGGCGAACGGACAAGTTTTCACACACAGCGTGCAACCGGTGCACTTCTCGGCAATAATCTGAATTGACATATATATCCCCTAACCTGTAATGACGTCTTTTAGCAAACCGACTACTTTAGTTGTTATTTCATTTGTTTCCCCGGTGATCATCTGGCCCCCGGTACGATGCGGCGGGGTAAAGATCTTCACCACATTGGTCGGGGAACCCGCCAACCCCAGACACGCGGGATCCGCTTCTATATCTTTGGCGTTCCACACAATGATCTTCGCGGATTTAGCGCGCATCATCCCTTTTAACGACGGGAT
>JBAYMQ010000013.1:0-9570 GCA_041663465.1 Candidatus Omnitrophota bacterium
ACCAGGGTATCTATTGTTTTAAACTCCGCGTGTATAAACTCCACGATCTTCCCCAGATATTTGTAATTCTGCTTGACCAGGATCACCCGCAATTCAAGTTCCCGGCCTTCGCCCTTTATCCTGAGGATATTCCTGATGCCCGAAACGGTTTGCTCGAAACTTCCGGATATGCCTGTTACGCTGTCATGCAGCCGCGCGGTATGTCCCAAAACCGGTATTTCAACGACGAGATCGCTCAACGCCATGACTTGTCCGGTAAAATCTTCATACGTGAACATGCGCCCATTCGATAATAAATATAGCTTCGCGGAAGAGAGTTCCGTTCTGATAAAACGCATGATTTGCAGGAAATCGGGGTGGATCGTGGGTTCGCCTCCGGAGATCTGAAGATCTCCTACAGGCCCGGCATTATTCAGTTTTCGCACCCGGGAGACGATTTCTTGATAGGAATAAAGCGATTCCGGCTCTTTGGAGAACCAGAGGGGATTGGCGCACATGATGCACTTATTATTGCATCTGTTCCATATTTGTATGCTTGCCATGCTTATGAATCGCTCAATCTGATATTCTCAACTCCGCGCCACTCAGCGATAGTAGCGTTGATAACTCCATACCTGTCGATCTCTGATTTCAGCTCGCGGCGCGCTTTATTGACAGCCGCGCGGGCCGTAGACGCCCTGACCCAGCCCAGCACCTCATAATGCTCGTTGCTTCTGTAAGTTACTATATAATCTTTGATTGTTTTTTTCATTCTATACGGGTTTGAATTCCTCCCAGCCGAATATGGCCGGATACTCTTTCCAAGGCCCTTCGCAAACATCATTAGAAGCGCATGCCGCGCAGCGCGGCCCCTTTATCTTGTCTTCTTCTTTTCTCGCTTTCTCATAATTTTCGGTAAAAAATGTTTCTTCGATAGACGTCGGCGGAATGAAGCGGTCGGAAATATACTGCTCATATCCTTTCATAAAACAATACGGCAGCGCCTCGGCCATTACAGGGATATTACTGTCGATCCCTGTCTGCAGCCCTTTCTTCACGTACTTTTCAACCATGGATTTCCGGGCGACTATCTCTTTGACCAGCCCGCGGTTCCCGGCGAGCGTGTCGCATATATGAACAAACGCGAACTGGAACTGATCAACGCTCATAGAAACCAGCAATTCAGCGATACGCGGCAGGTCTTTATAGTTGGCTTTCGTAACAACGGTATTCAATAATACTTTTTGCTTGAGTTTCTTCAGGTTCCCGATCCCCCGGACCGTTTGATCAAAGCTGCCCGGGACCCTGGTAAGAAGATCATGAACCTTTTTCGTCGACCCATGCAATGCCAAAGCGAAGCTGTTGGCTCCGGCCTTAACGGCCTTTTCGCAAAACTCTTCGTAGGCAAACATCCGGCCGTTACTCTGTACCTGGATCACGTCGTATCTCAACTTCGCCGCGCGGCGCAGAAGAACAAAAAAATCATCCCTGATGGTTACTTCCCCGCCGGTAAAAACGACTTCATTATTATCGCGGCGTCTTTTTTCCAATATGGACAGGACTTCTTTATGGCTTTTATCGCCTATCCGGGATCTCTTGTCGCCTTGCACGCAAAATATACAATGATTATTGCAGCTATAGCCGACTTTTATGTCAATTCTGTGACTCATGGGGAATTATTTCTTTATATAATTTACCGCGCCTCGACAAAAGGCCCGTTCTAACAACTCTGATGGCAACTGGCTGCCGAATGCGTGCAAGGCATACTCTGGCTATGACATTGCGGAGTCGGAGCCGGACCGCAGCACAAATCGCAATGTGTGGCGGCGGCGTGAGCGCCGTGCGCGGTATGCGCGGTATGGGCGCCGTGCGCGGTATGAGCGGTATGAGCGCCGTGCGCGGTATGGGCGCCGTGCGCGCTGTGAACGCTATGAACGCTGTGAGAACTATGTTGTCCCCGATTTCCCACATTAGCGAAAGCGCTGCCATGGCTTTCTCCCTCGGGAAGAGGCACAGCGTCAAGAGTGCCGGCCGAATTATGCTGACCGCCTGCGGCCGTGTTCGAAAAATTGCTTGTATGCGCGGCAGTCGCGATATCCGCCAAGACCGAACCTAACATAACTATGGATAATCCCAGGTTAAAAGCGTCTTTTTTGCTGATCGCGCCTTCTTCTTCGAAAATAAACGCTTCCAGGTTTTTCTTTATCGCCGGTATTTTGCCGCACTTTCTCTTTTTCATTGGTTTCACCTCAAAAATAGGTAATGGTTCTTCTTTCTTTCTCGGGGATTGCCCACCGCGTATCAACCGCGGGCAATTTATCGAACCTCCGCCAGCACTGCGGATCCCCTCCCCCCAATTTTCCCCAATAGGCGTAACTGATACATTTCGCGCCGCCCAAACATTCATTAAAAAACGGACAAACCAGACATTCGGTATTGTTATTATTTACGTTCCTGATCTCATTCAGCAAATCTGATTTGCAAAAAATATCCTTAAGAGATTCTTCCTTCAATCGTCCCGCTAAAACAGGCAGCCGCCTGCAAGGATAAACATTCCCGTTCGGAAGTATCGTCAAACTGTGAAAACCCGCGAGACAACCTATGGGGGAATAGTGCATATTCTGCGAAACTATCCCGTCCTCGCAGCCGCAGGTTATATAGACATCCCGGGTCTGCAGGGCCGTCCGCGCGATGTAACACATTACTTCCTTTGTCTCCGCGGGAGTAAGCATAAGATCTCTCATGCCCTTCCCGTGGCCGCACGGCACCAGTCTCCTGATCCCGATCACGCCTACTTTTAACCGCCTGGCTAACGAGATCATTTCCGCGACATCGTTTAAATTCTTCCTATGCACGGTCATGGATATAGACGCGCCTATCCCGGCGTCCACCACTCTTTTAATTCCTTCTACCGCCTTCTTAAACGCGCCCTTGCCGCGGATAGAATCATTGTTTTTCTCGACCCCTTCGATACTGACCTGCACATAATCCACTCTCAGGGATCTCAGCCTGGACACATTCTCATCCGACAAAAAAAATCCGTTGCTGAGCAGCCCGTATTGCAGCATGTCATGATTTTTATTGCATTCTTCGAGGATATCGAAAAGGTCGCTCCTGACAAAAGGTTCCCCTCCGGTAAACGATATCCTGTTCTTGCTCCTGGGCATGCGCCATTCGCGCACCAGATCCAAATACTGGTATAAAATATCTTTAACGGTGCCCAGCCCCATTTCATCTTTGATCAGGTTTTCATCCATATAGCAATGCGAGCAGCGAAGATTGCACCGCTCTGTGACGTGCCACTGCAAATGGAACATATCCCGGGGCTGGTTGATCTTTAATATGCTGTTTTTTTTCATTTTGGAACAATAGGCCTAAAACGCTGTTCTAACCCACATCTTAAAAATATCAGCTATACCCCTATCCTGCATTTTTTCGAATAAATAATCCAGCATCGCCGAATGTATCTTACAACTGTCGGTCGCCCGTATCTGCGGGAAGATAGTGCCATACAGCACGTAATTCAGCACAGGGCAGGTGCCGCAATACGGTTTGTACACGCATTCGTCGCACGAAAAATTCTCGAGCGTCGAAGACAACAGCGCGGTCTTTATCTTAGGGCAGGAAGCGATACGCTGATAATCATCTTTATTGACATCCCCCAGCAAGAATGTTTCATCTTCCAGCGTCCTGGCTTCGTCACAGGTATAAACCTTGCCGTTGTAATTGTACGCCCATTGCCCCACCCCCGCCCCGCACGGGGACCTTATATCAAGATATCCCGGATCCGACGGCCTGAGGATCTTCTGTAAAAATATCAACGCGCCGCGTTCTCCAAAAACGGTGCCTTTCAAATTAAGCAGGATTATATAATCCATCGCCTTTTTCCAGGCCGAAATGAACTCTTCCGCCGTATAACCTATGACATTCCTGGCCGCGCCCCCGGAAAACCCCAGAAGGCTGAGTCTTCTTATATGAATGAATCTAAAACCGTATTTAACGTACTCATCGATCACCTTATTAATATTTTTTAATGAATACCTGGTCACGGTCACCAGCGCGGCGACTTTATGGATGTAATCTTTCTCCCCGGCCTTATCCCTTCGCGCCTCTTCCCGGCGTATTTTCCCGATCCAGCCGGTAGTGGCCTTATAACTGTTGTTCCGCGGCCAAGGCCTGTTCCTGTTATGGATATTTTCAGGCCCGTCTAAAGATGTGCAGATCGAAACATTCTTCGCGACCAGAAAATCATAGATCTTTTCGGTCATAAGGCTCAGGTTAGTAACCATCGCTATACGCAGATCTTTTTTTGCCGCCGCGTTCTTTTTTCTCGCGTATTCAATGATAAACTTTACCACCGGCCAATTCAAGAGAGGCTCCCCGCCCTGAAATTCTATCGTAATGCTGTTTTCCGGACATTCGAATATCCGGTCTACCGTGTTCCTGGCCGTAGACCCGCTCATATCATACTCGCGCAGAGCGGCATCCCTCCTGTTGGCCTGACAATAAACACACTTGTAATTGCACCTCAAAGTAGCCACGATGATATGCAGCGTAGGGCCGTGGTGTAAATAATGATACCGGTTGCGATACCGGTTCGCCGCATCCCGCAACCCGAAAAAACCCTTAATAAAAAAATCCCCGGCCAACGCGGCGTACAACCCGCTATCCTTGTTTAATGTCCCATTGACATAATTCCTGAACTCCGCGCCGCTTAACTGGTGAAAAAAGCCCAGGTCATTCGTTACTAAGTAGCCTCTTCTATTTTTCTTGAACCGGAAAAATCCGGGTTTATTCCCGCTTATGACCTTCCGCTTTTTCATACCTTTTTAGTGCTTTCTATGGACAACACATGGTTTGAAAATTCTTCCCCCACATGCCCCGCCAGCGCGTTATCGAAATTATATAAAGAAACGGAAAAACCGCGCCCGGTTTTCTCAATGTCGAAATCGGCGACATCCCTGTACTCCTCTATACTCTTCCGGATGGAGCCCAGACTGTAAAATTTTTTATTGAAGCTAACGCTTACTTTTTTTCTCATATTTTTCTTCCCAGGGGATACTGATGCCCAACGGGTCATCTTTTTTCGCCATCCCGCGGCCGCCCCCTCCGTAATTCCTGATATTCTTAACGTGCCCCCAATTCATGGCCGCGTGCCTTTTCTTGCTCTCGTCATCGCCGCAACCGCAATCGACGGAAGCGGCCGGAGCCTCCCCCGCGACACTCAAAAGAGCGGACCCGACAATATATTCACGGATCTTTTTGTTCTCTTTCGCTATCCGGTATCGCAATGACGCGCTCAAAAGCTCGTTCATGAATTCTTCCGCGATCCTTTGAGAACCGTTCCCTTTTTTAGCCTTGATCCTGACTAAGATCTCCTTTTGGGGATTCCCATCAAGGGATATATACGCCTTATCCAAAAAAAGATAGGCGCAGCTATAAACAACCCTCAGAGGATATATTTCAGGTTTGATCTTCAAAATATTCATAGCGTCTCTTTCTATTTTAGAGGCTTATTGAAATATTACGGCGCGTTCTCGATCCTGCAGCACAACATATCTCCGGACGGGCCGGAAGCGTTTGCGCTCCAGGTATAATATCCCGGATCGCAGCTCGCCGTGGCAAGATTGGTAAAAGGGATCAACTGGCACCCGGCGCCTGTTATATTAACCCATTCCGCGTCGTTACGATATCTCAACATATCCGTCGAGTTATCATAATACATCGACCCCTCGCCTACGCCGGTGGTCGGCTCGGCGCTGGGATTCAAGCGCAGATTGCGATATACTCCGTAAGGGGAAGGATAATACGTGGTGATGGTTAGCGTTTCATTAGTAGCGGATTGGGCGAAACAAACAGAAAACAGGGTCAGAACCGACAAAAACAACAATACAACATTTTTCATTTCGCACCTCTTTGGGTAAGAAAGAAATTCCGGGATTACCCGGGATATAATTATTATGTTACTTTACACCGCCCGGTTTGTCAATCATTGTAACCTGAGGGAGGCTCACCTCGTGCTGGGAACGGTCCTTGGGTTCGCTGATCGCTTCCGACTGCGCGCGCAGCGCCTCTGCGACCTGCTGCTCGTTCACAAACCCGAGTTCCTTGAGCACTTCTCCCAACGCCATCCCCCGCTTCCAATGTATACGCAGCGCCTCATCGAGCTGGTCATGCGTGATCGCGTGGTGAGAAACAAATATCTGCCCCAGCGGCCGGTATGTCGAAGACGGCCTGCGCTTATTTTCATAGATCAGCTTGTCGTCTTCGGCTGTATATCCGTTGCGGCGATCCGCCATGAACTTGCTGTAAGGCAGCGCCTTTAAATATCCTTTGATCTCCGCCACCCGGTCGCTGATCTCCACGACATTGTGCAATGATTTCATATCAAGGCGGTTAACCACCGCGATCGATAAAGACATAAGCGGCAATCTCTTAAGTTTATGCGTCCGGTCTTTGGCTATAATGTACCCGTGGAGCCTGTCTTCAGCCGGATAATGGAACGGGGTCAACGCGTCGAACATAAGAATGAAACTTTCGCAAACCTGTTTATACTTCTCCGGCGTGGTAATGAACACAAAATCGTCCCCGCCTATATGACCGATGAAATCGTCCGGGTTACCAGTTTGTTTCACCGCGTTATATAGCATATAAGCGGTCTGCATAATAACCTGGTCCCCTTTATGGTACCCGTAAGCGTCGTTGAATACTTTAAAACTGTCGATATCGACATAACAAAACGAAAAAGGTTTCGGGGATTTGACTTTTTCCTTAAGCAGGTCTTCAAGTATACGCGCGCCCGGAAGTCCGGTAAGCGTATTGGTATGATAACTGTACTGCGCGCGCTTCATGGACATCTCGATACGAATGCGCAGATCCAGCGGATCCGGCGGTTTGATGCAATAATCGTCGACGCCCTGGCGGATCTCCAGGAGCTGCTGCCGCAACTGCCGCTTATTGATAATAGTGATGATAGGGATGAACGCGGTGAGAAAATCGTCTTTCAAAAGCTGGCAGATATGCAGCTGCGATTTGCGCGCGGTCTGAACATCCACCACGATCACGTCGGGAGAGATGCGTTTAACGGAAGCGATATCGTTTACCGGGAACTCTTCGAGAAAAACCTCGTATCCCCAGCCGTCAAAACAAAAAGTCAGGACATCCCGCAGGTTTTTATCGGATGATATAATAAGGATTCGTTTGATCTTGTCCATAGATGATCCCGCATTTAGTGCTTTTGTATTATTATATCATAGGGTAAAATAGTATCATGAATTATTTCACGATTTTTACGCTTTCATTTACGATCGCGCTCTCGGGCGCGCTGGCCCCCGGGCCGCTATTCGCCGCCGTGATCTCTAACAGCGCCCGCCATGGGGCAAAAACCGGGCCCCTGCTTATCCTCGGCCACGCGATCGTTGAGATCGTCATGGTCGCCCTTATCGCGCTGGGATGCGGCAGAGCCTTGAATAACCCGGCGATCCTCAAAGCCATCGCGTTCGCCGGCGCCGGGATACTGGCATATTTCGGCCTCTCGCTGCTGCGGGATATCAAAACCGCGTCCCTGGAACCATCGCGGCAGGCGCATTCCGATAAACGCCTTACACTTTTGGGAATAACATTATCGCTTTCAAACCCGTATTGGTCGATTTGGTGGTTAACGATCGGCATGGGACTGGTGCTGGTAGCTCAAAAAAAAGGGTTGGCCGGGATCCTCGTTTTTTTCCTCGGGCATATACTGGCGGACCTGGCCTGGTACAGTTTCATTTCCTTCTCAATGAGCAAAAGCGCTTCACGCATGACGCTGCGTTTTTACAAAAATCTTCTCCGGGTTTGCGCCTTGCTGTTGCTGGGGTTCGGCGTTTGGTTCGCGGCGTACGCGATAGCCGGGATCCCGTAAAACCTTACCGGCTCGAGGAGATGAACCGGCTGATCTCGGTAGTGACCACCTTGCTCGCCCTCACAAAATAAATACTCAACCTGAACTTCTTTTGATCCTCGGAAGATTTTGCCCGGACTTCACCCAATAACTCGCCCGGGCTGAAATAAACGACTTTCCCTTCCCGGTCGAGCTTAAAAAGCGTCAGATTGATTATCAGGGTGCTTGAAACGGGGATATCAAGGTTGGTAAGCAGCGCCATGCCGCCTTCGCTGACATCGAGCGTCGCGGCTTCGAATTCCTGGTCGCCAAACCACATGCGCACGTATACGGGAGTATCAATGCGATAGAAAGCGTTAAGCGTAAGTTTATAACGCCTGAACCTGCGGCGCTCATCCTGCGGATTATCGATATGCATATGCCTCTATCCGTTGTACCTGCTGGTCCGCGCCCTGATACTGCGCATCACGATCGAGATCGGCCGCAGATCGGAACAGTCCAGCGCCACTCCGGCGCGGTACCGGTTCGGCCCGGTAGCGGCCGCCCAGGCAACCGTTCCCTTGGAACGGATCTTCTCTCCATTATCCGGCATAATCAGGGTAATATCTATCGTTTCGCCCGGCGAGAGCAGCCTGTCCACAATAAGCCCGGCGCCTCTACCGCCGATATCGCGCGATGTGACGGTCAACGGATCACCGACAAGACCGTGGTTGGCGAGCGCGGACAGAGTCACCTCATACCGCGCGCTTTGTCTTTGTTCCTTAAAATTCCACGACTCCATAACGCGTGCGCCTTTCCGGCTTTTAATAATACGCCATCCTAAATATACGCTATAAGGGGGGTCTTTTCAATAGGCCGGGAGGGTTTTTATGAAACCGCTTTCATCTGAAATTGTTAAAAGCCAGCGCGAGCGGAAAATCGATGCCGCGGACATGCGCGATAACCGCCTGCAGGTCGTCTTTCTTGGCGCTGGAGATCCTGATCTTATCGCCTTCGATCTGCGTCTGTATTTTTAAGTTAAGATCCTTGATGATCTTAACAAGGTCTTTCGCTTTTTCCTTGTCGATACCTGTCGCGAGTTCTACTAATTGCCGCAAGGTCCCTTCAAACGCCTTTTCAGGATCCTTGAACGTGCACGCCTTCAGAGACACGCCTCTTTTGGCGAGTTTCGTCGCCAGTATATCTTTCAAAGCCCTGAGTTTAAGATCATCGTCAGCTACCATCGTGATCTTTTTTTCCGCCCGGTCGAAATCTATAGACGACTTGCCGCCCCGGAAATCATAACGCTGGGCGATCTCTTTCTTAGACTGATTGACCGCGTTATCCACTTCCTGCAGATCCACCTCAGATACAATATCGAAAGAAAAATTGGCTGCCATATCGAACCTCTTTCTTTAACCGCGGTCTATCTCCCGGATGGAGCGGCGCCGCTCTTTTTTTTCAGAGTGCTCATGTTTGCTTTGGAGCATCTTAGCTTTAGCCCGGCGCGAGCGCCTGCGCTTCTGCCGCCGGATCTTTTCATCGCGCTGACGCTCCCGCGAAAGCTTGCCCAGGATCGACGTCTCTATCTTTTCCAGCAGGATCTGCCGCGCGCGATACCTGTTCTGCGACTGCGACCGTTCCTCCCGGCATTTAACCTCTATGCCTGTGGGAACATGCTTGAGATACACGCAGCTGGCGACCTTGTTGACATTCTGCCCTCCGGGCTTCGA